>MWYU01000587.1 GCA_002050375.1 Chitinophagales bacterium 62-2 | reverse complement strand
AGGCTAAGCAACACAGGCATTTAACCGAGAAAAACCTTGATGTCTATTCACGAACAAGTGTAATGTAACCAGAGCGAACGAGAAGTTACACAATTGAAAAATTTATTTTGTGGGGGTTTATTAAAAATGATTTTATAAATTAAAGTGACATCAGCATAAACAATGAAGCATGCAAATATTAGTGATTGTTCTTTATTAGTTGCAACATATAATTGGCCTCAGGCTTTAAATAAATGTTTGGAAAGTATAAAAAAACAATCCGTGTTACCTAACGAAGTTATTATTGCAGACGACGGAAGCAAAGACGAAACAAGGCAATTAATTGATGAGATTAAAAAAACTTTCCCGGTTAAGATTATTCATATTTGGCAACCTGATGAAGGTTTTCAATTAGCTAAAATCAGGAACAAAGCGTTTGCAGTTGCCAACTATCCTTATATTATTCAGATTGACGGCGATTTAATATTACATACACATTTCGTAAAAGATCATTTAAGCCTTGCCAGAAAACAACATTTTATAACAGGAAGCAGAGCTATATTGAAAGAAGAAACCACAAAAGCTATTTTACTAAACTCAAATACTACTCACTTAGACGTTTTTAGCGGTAAAGGTTCTAATTTTTTAAATGGGTTGCGAATTGGTTTTGTTAGAAGGTTCTTAGCCCGAAGGTATAAAGTAGAGGGAAAAAATAGGTTTTATGTAAAAGGGTGCAATATGTCTTTTTGGCGAAAAGATGTTATTGCTGTTAATGGTTATAATGAAGCGTTTAAGGGTTGGGGAAGAGAAGACAGTGAATTAGCAATCCGGTTAATAAATGCAGGGATAAATAAACAATTCATAAAAACAGGAGGTATTTGTTACCACTTGCATCATAAAGAAGCTTCAAGGGAACTGGAACAAAGAAATTTAAAAATGATGAAAGATGCAATTATTAATAAAACTACCTGGATTGAAAAGGGACTTAGTCAATATTTGCAAAACCCCGATGGATTTAAGATCATGTAGTATTATAAAAGTTTAAGAATAAAATATGCCCTCAAGATTAAAAGGTTTAACGAAAGCATTTGGAGTGTTAGACGGCATGAAGCTTTATTGCCACGTTAAGGTAAAACCATTTGGCTGGTTGTATTCCAACAGGTATGGTACACGCTTCTACCTGCGTTCACATTCTTCGGATTGGTTCACCTTCGACCAGGTTTTTATTCGTCATCAGTATAATATTAAGCTGCCCTTTATTCCTAAAACCATCATTGATGCTGGTGCAAACATTGGTTTGTCTGCAGCATACTTTGCTTACCGTTTTCCTAACTCAGAGATAATAGCTCTTGAACCAAATAAGGAGAACTTCGATGTCCTTACAAAAAACATTTCAAATTTTAAAAAAATACGATCCTTACGCTCGGGATTATGGAATACCGACACATACTTAGAACTTATAAATACTAACAGTGCTCAAAATGCATTTATGGTTACGGAAACAACTGCCGTCAATATTAATGCTATACCCGCAGTTTCCATCAAAACATTAATGCTCCAAAATGACTGGTCAACAATTGATCTTCTGAAAATAGATATAGAAGGTTCAGAAAAAGAAGTGTTCGAAGCAAACACAGAATATTGGTTGCCGAAGACAAAAGCTATTTTTATTGAAACGCATGATAAGATGAAAAAAGGAAGTTCGAAAGCTGTATTCAAAGCTATAAGTCAATACGACTTTTCGTTTAGTATGAATGATGAAAATCTTGTTTTTATTAATGAAAATTATTCTAATAATAACCTCGACTAAGGTTATTATTTTTATAGCTTTTATTGGTGCATGTGTAATCTGCGATTTATCGCCAGCCTAATTTGCTCATTGATTTTTTATTAAGACCGGTAGCATAGGCCCAGTAATCTAAAAATCAAAGATTATTCAATCACCATCTTTCTGTATTCTTCTTTAAACTCATGCTTCCACCTTCGGTGGCTCCATAAATAGTTTACAGGTTCTTTACGTATGCATTCTTCAAGATAAGCTACATATATTTTTGTGAGTTCGCCACGTTTGTATTCTTTAGGTGTTGTCGTAATTAACTTAAAATCCGCCTTATAATAACCACGTTTTATTTTATAGTAATGCACAAAAACAATAGCTGTATCATAGATGCGTGCGCTCTTTTCAGGACCCGGTAAAAAAGGCGTAAGCTTCCCAAAGAAAGATATCCAAAAACTTTGTGCCGGATTCGGAGGATTTTGATCGGTATACAAACCTAAAGCATAACGGCCTTTGGCAATTTGATGGAAAGAGGTTTTAAAGTTAACCGTAGACACCATTATACTATGATAACGTCGGCGCATGTTAAGAATAATTTTATTGAAAGCTTTATTCTCAATAGGCAAATACACTCCAACAAAAGGGTAAGTAGAATATTTGGGTATAGCCCAATTCATATACTCCCAGTTAAAGAAATGTGCTGAATGTATTTGTATGTTCTGCCCTGTTTTATAAAGCTCATTCAGCAAGTCAAAGTTCCCGGTAATTCTTTCAGAGAACTGTTTGTCAGAGATAGATAAGAATTTAATAGTCTCGATGAAAGTATCAAGAAAGCTGTGGTAAAATTCCTTGGCGATTTGTTTGCGTTGTTCTTCCGTTTTTTCAGGAAAAGCAAGTATCAAATTATTCATTACCACTTTCTTCCGATAGCCTATAACATAATACATCAAAAAATAAAAGCAATCGCTAACGAAATATAAAATTTTCCACGGCAGCAAAGACAATGTATAAAGAAATCCGTAGAGCAGGTAATACATTAATAATGGATGAAAATGAATTGGAGATTAAAGGTAAGGGGCTCTATTGCTTTGTTATTGCGGAAGGATCCTACTTTAGTATGAGAATTTTACTTTAATAGTTACTGATAAATACCCTAAGAAGACTCTATAGTAAATCTCCACATTTTGGAATCCGAGGAATTAAATTAAGAAAAACAAAAAAACCCGGCCTTATAACCGGGCTTAATAAATTTAATCTTTCTCAATAAAAATCAAAACGATTATCCTTAATGTTAGCAGCTTTTTTTAGTGCTTCCATACTGCGATAACCGCCCATTTGCTTCTGTTGCATTTCGAGTTGCTTTCTAAGATCTTCTGCCTTCATATTTGTGTTAGCAGCTGCAGATATTCTTTCTCCTTTTATTACAAACACCCCTGTATTTCCTGCAATAGGTTCACTCACTTTACCCTGCAAACTTTTATTGAAGGCAACACCTGTAATTTTAGGTTCATTACCTACGTTCTGAATAAAAGGTTGAGCAAAACTTACACTATCTGCACGCATTACAGTTTGACCCGCTGACTGTGCAACAGCTTCAATTGTATTGCCGCCTTTAAATTTCGTCCGGATTATTTGTTGTGCTTTCTTTTCATTTATAATAAGCGGTTCCGCTGTCGCTCTTGCCTGCGCAACACTCATAATACCTTTATCGGAAGCGCCAGTAATTACGGCGACTATATAGCGATCGCCCATTTCATAAGGTTCGCTTACATCGCCGGTTCCATTTTCGTATACCCAACGTACAAACTGCCGATTGTCAGCAAGGCCGGCTATAGTATAATCGTTCTCTTTTATATCCGCCGCACTTAAAACTTGCAGATGTTGCTTTGTTGCATTATCATTGAATTGTTTTTTATTTCTACTATTAGCAGCAAACTGCGAAGCAAGATTATTTGCATTATTGATGGTCTCCTGGCTGGCATCAATAGGTTTAGAGAGATAGGCAACTTTATAGGCAGGTTCTATTTTCTTTTGTTGTAACACCTCAATATAATGGTAACCATTGTAGGCCTGGTTTTCAACTTTCACAACTTTATTATCTCCCGTCTGGCTATAAAAAGCTACTTCAGCAAATTCTTTACTAAGGCTGGCAAATTGTTGAGAAGTAAATTCGTATTCACCTTTAGTGTTTTTGCTTCCTGGGTCATCGCTATACTGTTGAACCATTGCATTAAAATCAGCGCCTCCTTTTATAGCTCCGGTAATACTATCAATTCTTTTTTTGGCAATACTGTCTGCAAGCAGTTGCTGTCCTCTTTCACCGGACTTAATCAATATATGCCTAACCTTTACACTATCAGGCATTGTGCGGCGATCTATCATTTTTGCAAGCACATAATTCTTTCCGTCAATATAAGGTCCATATACCTGTCCGTTTGCTAATGATTTAATACTGTCAGCATTAGGAACCTGCATTTTAGACCCTAATACGTATCCATTAAAAAAAGGAGTTTCAGAGGCTACTCTTCCAAGAAAGGTTTCTGCATCATTTGTACCGGTGAAATCGTTTCTAATATTATTGATCTGGGCTAATACAGAAGCAGTATCCTGGCTGCCAGGAGAAGCATTGAAAGCGACGTAGGAAATACTGCGGCTCGCTTCCTCCTGTTTAAAAGACTCTTTATGTTTATTTATATAAGATTCTACATCACCCTCGGTTACTTTTATCAGGCTGTCTGAAATAGCAGTGTAGGGCACGCTAACATATGAAAAGGCCGCAACTAAATTTTGATCCGCTATTGTTTTTTCAGCATACCACTTGGGTATATAAGTACTATTACTTAAAAGTGCCATATACTTCATGCGGAGCCCCTGGTTAACAGTTGATTCCAGAGCTACATTTACCATTTCGGCAGATGGATTGTTTTGTTGCTTTTTAAGTTGGGCGATAGCTCTTTTGGCTTCGTTTACATTAAACTGTCCGGTTTGCGGATCAGTAAATTGCTGGCTTAACCATTCGGGAGGGTTAGCGCCAAACAGCGTTTCGTTTAGTTCCCGGCCTGTAAACCTCAAACCTAATTTTTCATACTCCTGGTTCATCACCATCTCATCAACTGTTTGGTCCCAAACACTTCCGATCAACTGTTCACGCTGCGGACCTTGTGCCCCTTGCATAGTCTGCTGCATAGTAATTCTTTTCTCAAAATCATTTCTATCTATTGTCTGACCGTTTACTTTACCAACTGTTGTGCTGCTACCGCCGCCTCTTCCCTGTCCTACAAAGGCATCCATAGCGATGAAGGAAATTAAACTAAGTGCAACAAGTCCAATTACCAGCGCCGCATACTTTTCCCTGATCTTTTGAATAACCGACATATATAAATTAACTTTTAAATGGATGACAAAAATAGGGGAATTGAACATATTGTGGAAAACCTTCCAAAACCTTATTCACCTTAGGTTTTTATGATGGCACAAACTTTTTATTATTTGTTTTTTATTAAGAAGACAAATTTTTGAACCCACGAAAAAAGGCTTTCAACAATCCTTTTGTTAATAAAATGCTAACAGTGGGATAACCACTTTTTTTCTATCTGTCGACGGGGGAAAATTAGAGCGTAAGTTTTATAGGACTATATTATTTTATGGAATACTCATAAAAGAAGGTTGTTATCCTTTCAGTGTTAACACTTCCGTAACTCTAAAATTCTCATTTTGTTTTACCCCTGCTGTCTTGTCCCCATGTGTTGGTAATAGAGCTTAAACCCTAAGGATATTGTAATAGTTGCTGTGTAAGACATGTGAATTCGCGTTAATAAAGCAGCATCTTTTAAATTTGCAACTAATTGCAGAATAAGTTTTCCAGAAATTAACAGCTGTAATAGTAATAGGTTTATTTATAAATAATGTATTATAAGTATTATTACAACAATTATGAACATAGTTGAAGCAAAAGATAAAATTGACGAAAGAGGATTTTTAGATATTGATCTTGATGTTAACATGGACCTGTTTGCAGAGATTGAAAGATTGAAAAAAGAAAAAAATGCAATCGTGCTGGCGCATTATTACCAGGAACCTGACATTCAGGATGTAGCTGATTTTTTGGGCGACAGTTTGGGACTTGCCCAAAAAGCACAAACTACTAAAGCCGATATGATTGTTTTTGCCGGGGTACATTTTATGGCAGAAACGGCAAAGATTTTAAACCCAAGCAGAAAAGTAGTTCTTCCTGACTTAAAGGCCGGATGTTCGTTAGCTGATAGCGCACCTGCTGCACAATTTCAGGCCTTTAAAGAAAAACATCGTGATCATATTGTAATAAGTTACATCAATTGTACAGCAGATATAAAAGCATTAAGCGATATTATTTGTACCAGCAGCAATGCCGAAGCAATCCTAAATAGCCTTCCAAAAGATCAGGAGATAATTTTTGCACCGGATAAAAATTTGGGAGGATTTTTAAATAAAAAGACAGGCAGAAATATGCTTCTTTGGAATGGCGCATGCATGGTTCACGAAATTTTTAGCATGGAAAAAATAACGAGGCTAAAAGTTCGCCATCCAAATGCCAAGGTTATTGCCCATCCTGAATGTGAAGAGCCGGTTCTTCGTTTAGCAGATTTTATAGGAAGCACTACTCAATTGCTTAAATATGCCGTTACCGATAGCAACAATGAATTTATTGTGGCCACTGAAACCGGTATTTTGCACCAGATGCAAAAAGAAGCTCCTCATAAAACCTTCATACCTGCTCCGCCAACTAATAGTTGCGCCTGTAATGATTGCCCTTATATGAAGCTGAATACTTTGGAGAAATTGTATTTGTGCATGGAGTATGAAACTCCTGAAATAATAATGGATGAACAATTACGGCTGGCTGCAAAAAAACCTATTGAAAGAATGCTTGAGATTAGCAGGAAAGCAGGCTTAATTGGATAGGATAGATAAATTTTACAGAAAAATGGCAGGTTACTATTAAACCTGCCATTTTTTATTTTGCATAAGCTTTAGCTGAGAAAACTCATTCCTCATTTGATAAATGGACATACAATTTATTAAAAGTTGTACTCAATATCTAATAAGTTTTCGTTAGCAACTCTTCTTTTTTTCTTTTTATTAGCGTTATACAGCAATCCAAAAAAGATAACAGCAGTCACTCCAAAAACCTCCCATGCTGTTGCATTACCACTTTTAATTTTTGGCGGAATGTAAACGACCCCATTTGCATTCGTTATAGCAGGATGTGGCACATATCGGCCACGGGCCGGAATGGCTTTTTCGTGAAACTGGCTTTCAAGTGCATTAAGCGACTGCTGAAGTTCACGACCCCGCATTGGTTTTCCATGGCCGGTAGCAGCAGTCTTTGGATGTAAGCTTGCCAGTTCCTTCACCGACTTTTCTGCTGCCTGCCAGTCGTAGGTGAAATATTTTGGAGGACCGGATAAGTACTTCGTTTGCATCATCACTGCCGTTGCGGATTCCATTTTGGTAGTAATGAAGGCATCGCCTACTATTAAAACATTGTCACTTTCTCTAAATAGACTAATATGGCCGGGAGCATGGCCGGGGGTATGAATATACTTCCACTCTTGCATTGCAGGTATTTTCCCATCTGGCGAAAGTACTTTAATGTGTCGCCAGATATTAATAGGGCTCTTTGGGAATAAGAACGACATTGTTGCCATTAAACCGCCTCCTACTGTAGGATCGGGCGGGGGATAATTTGATTGCCCTGTTAAGTAAGGTATTTCCAAATGATGGGCATACACCGGCACGTCCCATTCATCTGCTATTTTTTCTACAGATCCCACGTGATCGAAGTGCCCATGTGTTAGTACAATAGCTGTTGGTTTACTATCTGGTCCAAAAAGGTATGCCGCCATTTTTTTTATTTTCGTAGCCGACCATTTTAAACCTGCATCCACTAATATCCATGAATCGTTTGTAAGACTTTGGATCATGAAAAAGTTAACAAAAACGTCTTTTCTACCCCAAACGCCCGGAGCAACTGTAAACATATTCTTCGGTAATTCTGTAGTTCTTCTCATACAAAGGCAAGGTTGTAAGTTTCTTATAAAATTCTGTTACAGATTCCAATTATATAAAAGCATGCCACGCCAAACTAAAAAAGAGACTTAAAAGTCCCTTTTTTAGTTCTTCGATTAGCATTTTTTTAAAATTATACAGCATGCGTCCTTGTCGTACCTGATTGCCCAAAATTTCCCTCAGGCTGCGTTTTCGTCATTAACGAAGCTCCTATTTCCAGTAAACCGAAAATAAGGTGAGGTATATAAACAGTGTCTGCAAAACCAAATATCCATGGAGAAGCTGCCAATAAAATACCTGACATTAAATCTAAGGTTAGTGTGTTTTCATTGATAATGTTTTAACCGCACCCAATTCGTAATTTGTCATCAGGCTGTATACAAGAGCACTGCCTCCTAAAATAATAGGTATCCACATTTTCGCACTACCATCCGCGAAGTTGAATAACCAGGGAGAAGCTATTAAAATAACTCCCACTAAATAGTCCAAAATTCCATGAACTTTTGTGCTTATAATTTTCATATTATTAAGTTTTATTAACCATACAATACATAGAATGTGCCACGGTAACTTTAGAAAAAATAAAGAAGAAGAAATGTAAAGGATGTGAGTTACTATTAATAAGTGTGCATAGCTGTTGATAACTCAAATTATGGTCTATCGTTACTATTTAAAAATTATTTAAATGGCAGTAATAATTGCAGATTAGATACCTGTAGAACTTAAACAAGCTGAGGCATATTATTTTTATAGCTAATAAAAATTAGACAATTATGAGTACTGAAAATAGACCCGGGGAAGACACAGGTCAACCACAACAAGGAGAAAATAAGCCCAGTAAAGCTATAGACACACCAAAGGAGGTGGAGGAATCTCAGGATCAGAAAATTGATGAGGATTTTCCGGGGTACCCACATTATCCTGCAAAAGAAGATATTATGAATAAGGAAAGTGGAATGGAAAAGAAAGAAGTTGATGTAGAAAAACTTACCCGTTCGCAAAATACACCCGGTAATTAGAAAGCGTGTTTAACAAGTGTTGTAGCTATAACTTAGGAGAGACTAAAGGTTATGTCTCATTGCCACTGCCTTCTTAAAAAATCTTTGTTTACCCTAATTCCTTTTTGATAATACTTAAAAGCTTCAACGACAAACTGCCCAAATTCAAGATCGTTCAGTTGGGTGGTCATTTCAAAAGGGGGACGAAATTGAACCATAAAACTGTCTATTTCCGGAGAGTTTAACCCTGTAAGTTTTTTTACCAATCCTTTATTAAAACGATAATTAACGTAATTATCTTTCTCTTGTTGCAATAACCTGTTTTGAAAAGATAGCATTCTCCTGTTCTTTTTAAAACTAAACATGTTTATCAATTCAGTAAGGTCTAACCCAACGCCGAAACTACCGGGAGTAGTATTCATAGAGCTTCTTAACCCCGGTTTTTGGTAATTAAAGATTTTGGCATAATCATTCCGATTTTGTAAAGAGTCAAATCTGTAATTGCGCTGTTTAAGAAAAACTGTGGGAAGTTCCTGTATCTTTTTCAAAATAGATATGTCAAAAGCTGACGTGTTCTGAATGCTCGTGACGGGATATTTTGGAGTAGGCTTATTTAAAAAAGAAAAATAAATAGAGTCAGTTTCTTTAACAGTTATGCTGTACCGCCCAAGCGTATCGGTTACTGTTCCTCTTCCTGATGTGCTTAATACGCTTACCGCTTCGATGGGTGTTTTCTTAGTAATATCGTAGACTGTGCCGCTTACTATTATTTGTGCGAAAACAACATTATATAAATTGAGGAATAATAAAGTGCACGAAAAATATTGCAGTAAAAACCGAAGCAAAGGAAAAGTTTGATGTAATATTAATAGTTAGTCTAAGTAATTTGACTAATCCGATGGCTTTTAACGGTAAATTGGCCGAAGAAGTATAAAAAGGCGCTCATTTAGATTGCTCCCGGCAGATGAATCTTCCTTATAAGAAATGCTCTCCAACATTTCTTTTTACCTCAGCAACGTATTCTTTAATCTCCTGCTCTTTTTCTTTTTTGCAGATTAATAAAACATCCTTTGTATCTACTACAATAAAATCATCAAGGCCTTGCAGTACCAATAACCTGTCGTGCGGTGCAGAGACCATACATTGAGTGGCGTCAATTACCATTACTTTATCGCCGGCAATTGCATTTCCTAAATAGTCTTTTTCCAGATTATCATAAGCGCTTGTCCATGTACCTAAATCGCTCCAACCAAAACTGCTTGGGATAACAAATACATTATCCGCTTTTTCCATTATAGCATAATCAATAGAGATGCTTGAACACAAGAGGTAGATTCGTGCAATTAAATCTTTCTCATCCGGTGTATTAAATTTCTCTTTTTCTCCTGAAAACACTTCGAACATTTCAGGCTGGTGCTGTTCGAACATTTTAATTATAGTGCTGATCTTCCAGATGAATATTCCGGCATTCCAAAGAAAATCTCCGCTTAGCAGAAAAGTTTTAGCAAGCTCGAGGTTAGGTTTTTCTGTAAAAGTTTTTACCTTATATACATTTTCTTCTACGGCTTCCTGCTCGTGCTGAATGTAACCATAACCGGTGTTTGGATAAGTTGGTTTAATGCCCAGCGTTATTAAAGCATCATGTTTTTCTACAAAGTGTATTGCGCTTTCACACGTTTGCTGAAATGCTGCTGTATCCAATATCAAGTGGTCGGCAGGGGCAACAATAAGAGTTGCATTAGGGTTAGATTGCAAAATCTTGAAGGAGATATATGCAATACATGGAGCAGTATTTTTTCTGCATGGTTCCGAAACAATATTTTCTTCAATCAATTGCGGCAATTGTTCTTTCACAATTGCGGTATATTCTTCTGAAGTAACAATAAAAATATTTTCTTCAGGAATGAACTGGGCAAATCGATCGTAAGTATTTTGGATTAATGTTTTCCCTGTATTTAAAATATCAAGAAATTGTTTTGGTAATCCAACCCTGCTTTTTGGCCAAAACCGACTTCCTATTCCGCCAGCCATTATAGCAACATATTGATTTGTATTCATATTATTTTGTACTCCGGAACTTAATTTAATTGTTACAGTTATTTACACAATACCCTCTCTTACTAAATCATGTAAATGTAATATTCCTAAATAATTATTGTTGTTATCAATAACAATCAACTGACTAATGTCGTTTATTCGTAGAAGTTCGAGTGCATTAACAGCCAACTCTTCTGCTAAAACAGTTTTAGGATTAATGGTTGAAATTTCTGCAGCAGTAATATTATCAAGCGACTGGTTTTTTTCAAGCATCCGTCTCAGGTCTCCGTCTGTAATTATTCCTTCAATTTTTCCGGTGTCCGATATTACTGCGGTAGCTCCTAATCGTTTTGCACTTATTTCAACAATTATTTCTTTTAAACCGGCTAAAGGATTAACCCTCGGTTTTGCATTCGAGGTAAATAAATCCCTCACCCGAAGGTATAATCGTTTCCCTAAATTTCCCCCGGGATGAATGCGTGCAAAGTCGTTACCATTAAATCCGCGAAGTTGCATTAAGCAAACGGCTAAAACATCACCCATAACTAACTGGGCGGTAGTACTGCTGGTTGGAGCGAGGTTATGAGGGCAAGCTTCGCTGGAAACCGAAGTATTTAAAAAATAATTAGAATTTTTCGAAAGGTAGGATTGAGGGTTGCCGGTCATGCCTATAAGCAGATTACCGAAATTCTTGATTAAAGGAACAAGAAGTTTTACTTCGGAGCTTTCTCCGCTTTTGCTTATCAACATTACGACATCTTCTTTTTGTATCATGCCAAGATCTCCATGTATAGCATCCGCAGCATGCATAAATAAACCAGGTGTACCAGTGCTGTTAAGTGTAGCAACAATTTTTTGAGCAATAATGCCGCTTTTACCTACTCCGCTAATAATTAATCTTCCCTTGCTGTTAAAAATTGCGTTAATAGCTTTCTCAAAATCCCTATTAATGAAATTAACAAGACCCGCTATCGATTCCGCTTCCAATTGAATGGTTCGAATGGCTAATTTAAGTATGCTCTCACTCATGGGTGCGCAAAAGTACAATCTAATATTTGATGTGGAAAAGTAAAATCCGGAGTAAAAATTAATACCATGTAATTAAAACACAACACTTTAGATGTGAGTAACCGGAGTACAGCCTAAACTTTAACAGAAGGCCATTTTTCTAACAGGCCTCAATTGTTAACTTCGTTAACTAAAGAAAGCTGAGGCACGCAAACCAGAACAATAGCTTTTTTATTATAATCTATATCTTTAGAAACAAATAAAACTGCCGGAGAGGTGGGAATGAATTATAGGAAAAATGGTAACTAATACATCAAAAAAAACAACAGCAATAAAAAAAGCGGTCGCAAAGCCGGTTTCCGTTAAAGTAAATAAAGCAGAGACAGTTTCAACAGAACATTCTTACGATATACATGAGGCTCTTTTAGAATTTTTTGGTTTTGACAGCTTTAAAGGAACACAGGAGCAGGCAATTAATAATTTGCTAAGTGGTAAAGATACTTTTGTGATTATGCCAACCGGCGGCGGCAAAAGTCTATGCTATCAATTGCCTGCCTTATTAATGGAGGGATGCGCAATAATAGTAAGTCCGTTAATAGCATTAATGAAAAACCAGGTAGATCTTATCAGGGGATATAGTGAAAAAGACCACGTGGCACATTTTCTCAATTCGTCGCTTACTAAAGCCCAGGAACGTGAGGTAAAATCTGATCTTATAAGTGGTAGAACAAAACTTTTGTATGTAGCTCCCGAAACATTAACTAAACAAGACAATCTTGATTTTTTCAGTGATTTAAATATTTCTTTTTTTGCCGTAGATGAAGCTCATTGTATATCCGAATGGGGTCACGACTTCAGGCCGGAGTATCGCCGTTTAAAAGAGATGATGTCTACTGTAAATCCGGATATTGCAATTATTGCTCTTACTGCTACGGCAACTCCAAAAGTTCAAAGCGATATTCTTAAAAATCTTGGTCTGCGTAATCCTCAAATTCTCATTTCATCTTTTAACCGGCCAAATCTATATTACGAAATTCAGCCAAAGATTAAGAAAGATCAAACGATTAAAAGTATTGTCCGTTTCATATCTCAAAACCAGGGTAAAAGTGGGATTATCTATACACTAAATCGAAAAACAACAGAAGAACTTGCAGAAATTTTAGTAGCAAATAAAATTAAAGCTGTTGCATATCATGCCGGCCTCGATTCGAAGCTAAGAGCAGAACGCCAGGACAAATTTTTAAAAGAAGATACACAGGTTATCGTTGCAACAATAGCCTTTGGAATGGGGATAGATAAACCGGATATTAGATTTGTTATTCATTATAATATCCCAAAAAGCATTGAAAATTACTACCAGGAAACAGGTCGTGGAGGCCGGGATGGAATGGAAGGAAAATGCATTCTTTATTATTCGCACAAGGATGTTTCAAAGCTTGAGCACCTGATGAGGGATAAGCCATTAAGCGAAAGGGAAGTAGGGGCGCAATTAATTAATGAAACAGTAAGCTATGCAGAAAGCAGTGTTTGCCGTCGCAAAATACTACTGCATTATTTTGGGGAAGATTGGGATACAACCAAGTGCGCTGGAACGGGTGGATGCGACAATTGTACACCAAAAGAAAAGACTGAAGCAAAAGAAAATGTTGTGAAAGTTTTGAAAGTGGTTAAAGCGCTTGATGAACGCTTTTCAATCGAATATGTCGTATGCATTTTAATGGGCAAACTTTCGCCTCAAAATCAAATGTATAATCACCATAAAATACCGGAGTTTGGTATTGGAAAAAAAGAAGATGACCACTACTGGAATAGTCTTATTCGCCAAATGATACTTGAAAACTTTATAAAGAAGGATATTGAGGAATACGGTTTATTGAAATTTACCTCCGCTTCTGAAGCATTTTTAAAGAAACCTGCCAGTTTTAAAATGGTTTTGAACAACAAATTTGAAGATGCGAATGCAGAGGATCATGAAGAAGCAGAAACACAAACACAAACAGCACAAGGTGCAGCAGCAGATGAAAGGTTATATGAGATGCTGAAAGAGCTTCGCCAAAAAGAAGCAAAAAAGAAAGGATTGCCGCCTTTTGTATTGTTCCTCGAAAACTCTTTACAGGATATGGCAACCTTATACCCTACAACTTTAAAGGAACTTGAGAAAGTGCAGGGAGTTAGTGTGGGCAAAGCACTAAAATATGGTAAACCATTCGTTGAGTTAATAACAAAGTATGTTGAAGAGAATGATATAGAAAAGCCTGATGATTTTGTTATGAAGAGTGTTGCTAATAAAAGCAGTAATAAAATTTTCATTATTCAAAACGTTGATAAAAAAATACCACTTGAAACTATAGCAAAAACTAAAGACTTAAAGCTTGATGCCTTATTAGAAGAGATGGAAACGATTGTGGCAAGCGGCACTAAGCTTAATCTAAGCTACGCTATAGACGATATGCTTGATGAAGACGAGCAGGATGAGATCATCGATTATTTCCGTAGTTGTGAAACTTCGTCTTTAGAAGTTGCGCAGGAAGAATTAGCAGGTGGGGAATACGAGTGGGATCAGCTTAAGATAATGCGAATTAAATTTTTAAGTGAGTACGGTAATTAATAGTACGGAGTAATACGTTTGATTGTGAAATGCCATTTTGCTGGCATTTTTTATTGCAAGTAATTTGGAGAGACTATCTAAATAAGGTTTTGTAATTTTCGGAGGATTATTTATTGCGATCCTCGTTATTTTAAATTTATAAATTGTTATGTCAATACCTGTCGTAGATCTTGCCGATTTTTTAAGTGGCGACTCTGAACGCAAAGCTGCTTTTGTACAACAATTAGGAAAAGCCTATGAAGAAGTTGGCTTTGTAGCTGTTAAAAATCATGGTGTATCAGATTCGTTAATTTCTAATCTGTACGAGTATGTACAGCAATTTTTTTCGTTGCCTTCTCAAAGAAAACTGGAATATGAAGTTCCCGGTTTAGCAGGTCAAAGAGGATATACGAGCTTTGGCCGGGAGCACGCAAAAGGAAGTGAAGCCCCGGATCTCAAGGAATTTTTTCAATACGGACAGAACGTAGAGGATAACGATCCTATAAAATCTGAATATCCGGAAAATGTAAAAGTTGATGAAGTTGAAGGTTTTAATAAAACGCTTTACGAAGCATATAAAAATTTTCAAAAGAGCGGTACTGCTCTATTACAAGCTATCGCTTTGTATTTAGGTTTGGATGAAAATTTTTTTGACGGGCATGTTCACAACGGGAATAGTATTTTACGCTGCATCCATTATCCGCCAATAACAATTGAGCCAAAAAGTGCTATCCGTGCAGAGCAACATGAAGATATAAACCTGATTACTTTATTAGTAGGAGCAAGCGCCGATGGATTACAAATACTTACAAAACAAAATGAATGGGTTGGGGTTACTTCACTACCAGAGCAAATTGTTGTAAATGTAGGAGATATGTTACAACGATTTACGAATAATAAATTGCGTAGTACAACACACCGGGTAGTTAATCCACCAAAGGAACTATGGCACACTTCCCGCTTTTCAATGCCTTTTTTTCTGCACCCGCGAAGTGAAATGAGTTTAGCATGTCTTGAAAGTTGTGTCGATGAAAATCATCCTAAGACTTATCCTGATGCTACTGCAGGAGAATACTTAGATGAAAGGCTAAGAGAAATTGGTCTAAAAAAATAGGTTGTCCATCTATTCTCATAAAGTAACTTACCGGCCTATTGGTCTTAGTTCGTCATATAACCTACTTAAGAACTGTTTTAGTTCACAGTCTTACGGCTTTTGGTGGTCCACAAATGCATTTAGTTCGAATGCATAAATTGTTTGTCCAAAACCAAAGCTATATTTCTGAAGAAGAATTAATGGAGTTGAACGCTTTTGTACAATTACTGCCTGGGGCGAGCAGTAGTCAGGTTATTACCTTGATAGGGTACAAAAGAGGAGGTATTTGGTTAGCAACTCTAACACTGTTAATTTGGATATTACCTGCCTGTATTTTAATGGGAGGCCTGAGCTTTGTTTTATATTACATTGATAATCAATTCTTTAAAGAGAAAGTTTTTCGGTTCATTCAACCCATGGCAGTGGGGTTTCTCGCATATTCTGCTTTTCAGAGTTATCGAATTTTTATAAAGCATCAGGCTACTTTTTTCATAATGATAGGTGCAGTTATAATAACCATATTAGGAAAATCTCCGTGGGTGTTTCCTAGTTTGATTTTGATAGGTGGGGTTATTAGCAATTTTAGCAATAAAAGAATTCCAAACTTTATCGGAAAACCTAAGCCAATTAACTGGAGTAATCTTTGGCTTTTTTTATTGATATTTTTTTTAGCAGGTGTTTTAAGCGAAATGGCAAGAATAAATCAATGGGAATTGCGTAAACCCGTTAACCTGTTCGAAAATTTCTATCGTTTCGGAAGTCTTGTATTTGGAGGAGGAGGAGTTTTAATTCCTATGATGTTCGAGCAATATGTATTACGAACTAAAACACAGTATTTAAATGCCGGAGATTTTCTTACAGGTGCAGGAATGGTTCAGGCTCTTCCTGGTCCTATCTTCTCTATAGCAGCATTTATAGGAGGTATGGTATTGCGGGATATGGGGCCAACTTATCAAATACTTGGATGTATTATTGGAGCAATAGCTATTTTTTTACCAAGTTTACTTTTAGTGCTATTTTTTTATCCTATCTGGAATAAATTAAAACAGCACGTAATAGTATTCCGGGCTATGGAAGGGATTAATGCGGTAGTGGTAGGGATCATGTGGGCAGCAACTTTTCTTTTATTTACTTCTATTTCTGCTCCTTTTAATTGGTCTTACTTAATTGCACTTTTACTTACTGTTGTGCTGTTAGGTTTCACTAAAATTCCCTCTCCTTTCATTGTTATTTTTTTCTTGCTGATGGGTTGGTTATTATAAAATTTATTTATAGTAATTGCTCCTTACTATTTCTTCTAATACACTGTTCGGTACTAAGTATCGTACAGATTTCCCTTTTTTTATTGCTTTTCTTATTTCTGTTGACGAAATGTCAAGCAGCGGAGCCTTTAAAAGGTGCATTTTTTTTGATTCTGATTTTACTATAAACCCTGGACGTTCATAAACAAAAATGTTATAATCTCTTTTGATAATCTCCGAGTTTTTCCATTTGTGTAAGTTCATATAACTGTCTGAACCTATTATTAAAGAGAATTCGTTATTAGGATATTTTTCGGATAAGTATGATAAGGTATCTATAGTATAAGAAGGTCTTGGGAGCCGGAATTCTATGTCTGACCATTTTAATTGAGGATCATCTTCTACTGCCACTTGTACCAAATGGAGTCTGTGATATTCATTTAACAAACTGCCAGAGGGCTTTAAGGGGTTTTGTGGGGATACAACCAGCCAAACTTGCTCCACCATTGTATTATTGGCAATATAACTTGCAATTATTAAATGACCGATGTGAATTGGATTAAAAGAACCAAAGTGGAGACCAATTTTCATTACCTAGATTTATACTTCTTCTACAATTATCTTTTCTGCCTCATTGAGACGAAGGCTTAAGATATATCCGGAAACAGAAATTGAAATAGGATCTCCTAAAGGAGCTACTTGTTCAACCTTTACCTTTTCACCCGGAATACAACCCATTTCCATTAACTTAATAAAGATGTCGTCTTTTTCAAAGGAGTGGATCACTACTGTTTGGCCAATTCTAATCTCGGATAATCTTTTCATTTTGTGTCTCTACAAGAAAGTAAATGTATAATTTACTCCTGTTTTACGGCACTCATCTTTATGGCAATAATAAAATTTTATGCTGCTGGTATTCCCTCAGTACCAGTTTCTAATAAAAATTTTCTCAAGTCCTTTGTTCACTATTTATTTAAAGAGGAGCAGAAAAATCTTGCTGCTCTAACTTATGTGTTCACTACTGATGATCATCTGCTAACGTTGAATTTGGAATATTTGGGTCATAATACCCTTACAGATGTTATCACCTTTAACTTATCTGAGGTTGCAGAAGAAATAATAGGGGAAGTATATATTAGTGTCGAAAGGGTAAAAGTTAATGCCAAACTCTACCAAAAACCTTTCTCCAATGAACTGAGGAGGGTAATTTTTCACGGGTCCCTACACTTATGTGGCTATACGGACAAAAAGAAAAGTGAAATAACAATCATCAGGCTAAAAGAAGACTACTATTTGTCGTTATTTGATAAGAAATCAAAAAGCAGTTCCACGTGAAACATCTTCTTCTTGCACTCCTTTTACCTCTTAGTCTTTTAGCTCAACATTCCGGCTCAGTAAAAATGGAGGTTAAACCTTTTCCAACACTTCCGGGAAGAGATTATAAGGTCGATCAATTTGTAAAGTCATCTGCTAGCAATTACTCGTTATCTGAATATCAAACGGAATGGTTCTACTGGACTAATTATAGTCGCTCTAATCCTAAACGTTTTTGGGATAGTGTAGTGGGCCCGTTTCTTAAGGTGTACCCGGAGATGCAAAGTCAGTATACGAAAAGTTTAAAAAAAGACCTGTATTTAATTAATACTTTGCCTTTTTTGAAACCTAACTATGCTTTATTAAATATGGCTCAAAAGCACGCAACTTCATTGGCAAGTATAAAAGCAAATCCTTCTCATACCTCTCCTAATGGAAGTACATTCCAGGATAGAGTTCAAAAAGCGAGCATACAAAAGTGTGCCGGGGAGAATATAAGTTTTGGGCCTCAAAATGCAGTGTTAGGTTTAGTACTGTTGTACATTGACCAAGGGGTTCCAGATTTGGGGCATCGCCTATCATTATTAAATGATTCTTTCAGCGAAATGGGAATTGGCATTTCGGCATATTCCAATAATTATCTCATGGTCGTGCAAGATTTCTCCTGCAACCAGAACCCTTAATACTGTTTCACGTGAAACAGTATTTAAATTAAATAAGAGATTAGTAAAATAACTTTGTCACAAATATTACCATGTTTCAGAAGTATGATGTAATTGTAGTAGGAGCAGGGCATGCAGGAAGTGAAGCAGCAGCAGCGGCGGCTAATCTTGGAAGTAAAGTGCTGCTAATAACTATGAATCTGCAAACGATAGCTCAAATGAGTTGTAATCCTGCGATGGGAGGAATTGCAAAGGGGCAGATTGTTAGAGAGATAGACGCTTTAGGAGGCTATAGTGGAATTATAACAGATGAAAGTCTAATTCAATTTCGAATGCTTAACCGAAGTAAAGGACCGGCTATGTGGAGCCCTCGTGCACAAAATGATAGAATGTTATTTGCTGCTAAGTGGAGGGAAATGTTGGAGAAAACTCCTAATGTTGATTTTTACCAGGACAATGTGAGATCCATAATAATTAATAATAGTAAGGCAATTGGCGTAGTTACAGGACTGGGTAATGAAATATTTGGCGAATGCGTAGTGATAACCAGTGGTACTTTTTTAAATGGAATCATTCATATAGGTGAGAAGCAATTCGGAGGAGGACGAATGGCAGAAAAAGCTTCTATCGGTATAACAGAACAGTTAGTCGAAATTGGATTTGAAAGTGACAGATTAAAAACTGGAACACCACCCCGAATTGATGGGAGAAGCTTGAATTACGATAAGATGGAGGAACAAAAGGGTGATGATGA
Organism: Chitinophagales bacterium 62-2; assembly: GCA_002050375.1. Classification (GTDB taxonomy): domain Bacteria; phylum Bacteroidota; class Bacteroidia; order Chitinophagales; family Chitinophagaceae; genus Segetibacter. The sequence goes on along the minus strand of MWYU01000587.1, from coordinate 5,329 downwards.
AATTGTTGGATTTTCTTATTTGGAAACGAAGAAGATAGCTGTTAGTGAGCAAAGAAGTTGTCATATTACTTATACTAGCCAGAAAGTACATGATATACTAAAGACAGGATTTGATAAAAGTCCGATGTATCAGGGAAGAATTGAAGGGGTAGGACCAAGATATTGTCCAAGTATAGAGGATAAGATTAACAGATTCGCAGAAAGAGACAGGCACCAATTATTTGTAGAACCAGAAGGATTTAATACTGTAGAAATTTACGTAAATGGTTTTTCGACCTCCTTACCAGAAGATGTTCAACACAAGGCCTTGAAACTGGTTCCCGGCTTCGAAAATTGTAAAATGTTTCGACCTGGGTACGCAATAGAATATGATTATTTTCCGCCTACTCAGTTAAAGTATTCTCTTGAAACGAAGCAAATTGAGAATTTGTTTTTTGCAGGACAAATTAATGGAACCACCGGATATGAGGAAGCTGCATGCCAGGGATTAATTGCGGGCATAAATGCACATCAAAAGGCAAAGGAGTTAGAACCTTTTATTTTAAAAAGAAGCGAGGCTTACATCGGGGTACTGATTGATGATTTAATTAGCAAGGGGACTGACGAGCCTTACAGGATGTTTACAAGCCGCGCTGAGTATAGAACACTTTTGCGACAAGACAACGCAGATTTAAGATTAACGGAACGCAGTTACGAAGTAGGCCTTGCATCGCAAGAAAGAATGGATAAAGTAAGAGCAAAGCAAGAGGGTGTAGAGAAGATTAAGGAAATAATGAAAGAGTACGCAGTTGAACCCGATGAAATTAATATGTATTTGGAAAGCATAGGATCTGCTCCGATAGCTCAAAAACAAAGACTAAGTCAATTACTGTTACGACCAGATGTTGACCTGAATAATATGTTAGATACTGTAAGCAAATTAGCTTCAGTTCTTAATTTGTATGATGTTCAAACTTTGAAACAGGCTGAGGTGCAGGTGAAGTACGACACCTATATCAGTAAAGAGAAAGAACTGGTGCAAAAAATGAGTCAATTAGAAGAGTTAATTATTCCGGATAGCTTCAATTATGATAAACTGATCTCTCTTTCGAATGAGGCGCGCCAAAAGTTCATTAAAATAAAACCGCGGACATTAGGACAAGCAAGCAGGATAAGCGGTGTTAATCCAAGTGATGTTCAAATACTTATGGTATATATGGGAAGGTAATTCGTTAATTACTTTTATTTCTTGCTGCTTTAAAAGGCCTGAAATTTTTGTTTCTTTCCTGCTTTGCTACGGGACTATAAACAGGCGTTGAACCTAATTGTCCTGGTATTGTTCCCTTATCTATTGTTCTTCCGATTAAAGATTCTATTGCAGCAAATTTTCTTTGTTCCCGTTCATTAATTAAAGTGAAAGCTTTTCCTTCAGCTTCAGCCCTCGCAGTCCGGCCTACTCTATGCACATAGTCCTCTCCGTCATTTGGTACATCGTAATTAATAACCAGGTCAATATTATCAATATGTATTCCTCTTGAGAGTATATCTGTAGCTACTAATATTTTAAGACGTGCATTAGTAAAACTTGATAAAACACGTTCACGGATGTCCTGTTCTAAATCTGAATGAATCTCATCTATTGAAAACCCTGACTTTTTTAAATCTCTTGTTAGTTCTTTAACTGTATGCTTTTTCGAACAAAAAATTAAAACACTTTTATAGTCTTGGGCCTTTAGTAAATATTTAATTAATGGGAGTTTTTGAGTATCGTATACAACAAATGCTTCTTGCTTAACTTTTTCCGGGGGTTTTGAAAGGGCAATATTGATTTCTACAGGCTCATGAAGAATTCTTTTTGCAAGGTCTCTTATTTTAAAAGGCATAGTAGCCGAAAAAAGAAGGTTTTGCCTCTTCTGGGGTAAAAAAGAAATAATCTTCATAATGTCATCGTTAAAACCCATGTCCAGCATTCTATCAGCTTCATCTAAAACAAGGTATTCGAGGTTTTTAAATTTTGCGTAACCATTATTTAAATGGCCGATCATTCGTCCTGGTGTACAAATTACTATATCTGCACCTTTAGATAAAGCCTGTTTTTCCTGGACAAAAGAGGCTCCATCACCTCCACCATACACGGCAAGAGAACTAATCGGAGTGAAATAAGATAAACCTTCAAGGTTTTCAGCAATCTGTATTGCCAATTCCCTCGTGGGAACGATTATTAGTGCATTAATATGGTCACTATCTCCGCCTGAGATGATTTTATTTATTAAAGGAAGCAAAAATGCGGCAGTTTTACCGGTGCCTGTTTGCGCAGATGCAATAATATCTTTGCCTTTAAGTATTAATGGAATTACTTGCTCTTGTATAGGGGTCGCAGTATCATATCCTGTTGCATCTATTCCTTCCACTAAACGGTTATCAAATCCAAAATCTCTAAAAGTCAAAATAATGTGTTTTATACGTCAAAATATAACTCTCTAAATTAATGCTTTTGAAAGTAAAATAAATAATGTAGGTATAAAAAAGCATAGCGCTCGCAAAAACTTAAAGAATTATCAAGAGCTTTTAACTTTTTGCAATGGAAGGAATTTATAAAGGGAATGGCCTGATTATTTTATATGATCTTTTTAAATGAATATTATGGAACCTGTAATTATAAGATTAGATCTTGCTGGAACGACAGTTCATATAAATGCAAATCAAGTATTGTATTATTATGCAAAACAAAATAAAGAGGGTTTAGTAGTTACGCAGTTATTTTTTACAGAAAAATTCGGTTTGGAAGTTTCTGAAACACCGGCAGAAATAGATGCAATGATTAAAGGTTCAAAGCCTGTAGAATTAGTAAGTTCCGGGAGTTGAAGTAGTGATTAAATAATAAAATTGTTTATATGGATAATAATAAAGGTTTTACAGAAAATGCACATTTGACAAACCCAAATAATCCTGTGGGACACGAAACACCTGTTGATCCAAGCAATACAAGTAATATTGGACAAAAGGTAGAAACCGGGGTAGTTAGTAAAAAAGAAGGTATAAGCGAGCAAAGTGCCGAATGGGAGGACATACAGGAAAGAGGAGTTCCGGCTCAAAATATTAGTAACGAAGCAGAAAGATATATTAAAGATCCTTCACCTGAAGAAGTGAACCATGAAGACATAGAGGATGAAACAGACAATTAATGGATAAAAACAACAGAATGTAACTATAATTCTAAAAGTTCAAGCCATAACTTTCTGCCACTAAAACATCTCTCCATTGTTCAATTACCTTTTTATAAGCACGACCTACAGGCATTAAATTCCTGTCTAAATCGTAGAGGCCCAATGCATTTACCCGCCCCGCATCTTCCCGCAATGCAGTATCCCAGTCAACCTGATGAGTTAAACTATACCATGTAAACCCTACAACAGGCACACCGTCCATCTTTAACTGGTGGACATTTGCCCACTCTTTATAAAACCATTGTACAGCGTTTGGCTCGCAAATATTTGTTTCAGTATGCATGATCGGTAGCTTATACCGGCTGTAATACTGATGCGTAATTACATAATAACCAAAAATTTCACCTGAAGCCGAGGTTGTTCCGTCTGGCCGTACGAGGTGCTCGTTAGTTACATAATAATCGTTATCCATTATACATCTTGCATTAAGCTGGTTTTCTTCAAACCAATGATATTCCTCTGCTGTCATACCGTTACTAAGAAGGTATTCAAACATTCTGGCAGAAATAGGATAGCCATAAGTAAGGTCGAGAGATAGGAATCTTTTTTCGTTTAGAAAGTTAGCAATCTTCTGTGCTTCAGGTTTCATTGGATGATAATACTCTGATGACTCACTCTGGATAAAAATAGCATTGGGTTGCACCTTAACTATTGCTTGCATTGCCAAAACATTAGCCTTACACAAATGCTTTAGGGCAGTTACAAAAGCTTTCTCGCTGGTAAGCCTTTCATTCCACCATCCGTATAAACCAGAAAATGTGGCGGCTATAAAAATCTCATTAACAGGAGTATAATAAACAAGATCCGGAAAACGTTCTGCAAATGCTTTTGCGTACTCAACAAAGTAAACAGGAAAGTCCGGATTTTGAAAATTGCCAATCCAATCAGGAACTCCAAAGTGACACAAATCGACGATAGGGGTAATATTTAATTCCTTTAGGCGTTTAAAAGTCATGTCAGCAAATTCCCAATCATATTTACCCGGACCTAAATGAGTTGTATAATATGGCGGACCATAGCGGAGATAAGGGATTTTTAGAGCCTGCACTAATTCAAAATCCTTTTGCCAATATTTATAATGGCCGGCTTTTTCCATCTCATCTATTCGCTTTATACTGCCATCAGGCAAAGCAATAGTTGGATAACTATTTTCAATACCTGTAGTAAACATGAATTCGTGCGTTAACATTCCCGGAGTATTTAATTATAGAATATCAAGTCTTCCGCCATCTACTATAAGAGTAGTTCCATTTACGTAACTCGCATCATCTGATGCGAGAAAACAAATGGCAGCGGCTAATTCTTCAGGTTTACCTATAGCGCCTTCAATTACCTCTTTACCACTTTTTATATTTGGATTATTCCAAAGCATAGGAGTATCTACGGCACCGGGGGCAACACAATTTATTCTTAGTTGGGAAGGCGGATACTCTAAACTTACTCCCCGATTAAAAGCTTCCATTGCACCTTTACTGCTTGCGTAAGGAACCACGTTTGCCGTAGTAGCATGTGCATGAACCGAACTAATATTTACAATAGCTCCCTTACTCATATGAGGAATGCACAACTTGCAAAATAGAAAAACTGACCGAAGGTTAACTGACATTACCATATCCCATTCTTCTATAGAGAGGTCGACAATTTTTTTAAAGGTCATCATAGCTGCATTGTTAACCAAAACATCAATCCTTCCCCAATTTTGCAAAGCTATATCTACTGCACGTTGTATATCTTCAGCTTTACCTACATCTGTTTGGCTAAAAAGCGCTGTACCTTTTGCATTTGTAATTTCGTCAACTGTAGCTTTGCCGCCCTCGGGGTTTCTATCTATTACCAATACTTTACCACCTTCGTTAGCCATTTGCAATGCCGTTGCTTTTCCAATACCCGAACCTGCCCCTGTTATCAGACAAACCTTATCCGTAAATCTCATAAATCAATTTTTTATATAAATCATAGTAAGTACAGAAGTATTACTACATAAAAAATGTTCCATCTTACTACCTCATCTGTTGAGAAAAGTATTCATCAGTGTGCAATAAATAAGTATGTAATGATATTGAAGTACCAGAGCGGGGGAGACAAGAACATTATCTTATACTTTTTGATTACCGGTGTAACGA
>MWYU01000552.1 GCA_002050375.1 Chitinophagales bacterium 62-2 | reverse complement strand
TCGAATGATACGAACAGATCAAGTGGTATTCTTTAAATAAGCAGTTAAGGCTATATAAAAGGGCAGCAACTTTTTAGTTTGCGGCCCTTTTTCATGATGCTAAGGGTACCTTATACCTTATTTTATATAATTTTTTGTCAGTTAAATAAATTCCAATATTTTATAATTAATTTTATCCTATTACAAAATCATTTAAAGTAGCGTCATCATGAGAAAAAATTATGTTCTCCTCGGCTTATTATCTATAGCCATTTTTACGTCATGTAAAAAAGATCTTAACTCTAACCAGGAATTGGCTGAAATTACTGCAGCACAACAAGCTGTCAATAATGGCCAGGGGGTTGCTGGTGAAAAATTTGAACCCAACGAACTTTTAGTAAAGTTTAAAAAAGGGACATCCGAAACAGGCAGGGCAAATGCATTGGCAAGAATTAGCGGAAATGTAAAGGAACACATCTTAACTAAAGCTATGGAGCGTTTAGGTGATGAGGGGGTCTATCTAATTCACAGTTCTTTAAATGCATTAGAAGCTATCAGCAGAGCGAAAGGTGTAGAAGTGGAATATGCGGAACCTAATTATATTTATACACATGGCGCTACTTCAAATGATTCTTATTATACCAATGGTTCTTTATGGGGTATGTACGGTGATGCTACAAGTCCGACAAATCAGTATGGCAGTCAGGCCGGTGAGGCTTGGGCTGCAGGAAAAACAGGTTTAGCGACTGTGTATGTTGGTATAATCGATGAAGGTTCCATGTGGAATCATGAAGATCTTTCGGCTAATTTTGGAAATCCAAATGAAATTGCAGGAAACGGGGTTGACGATGATAACAATGGTTATGTAGATGATAAGAACGGATGGGATTTTGTTAATAATGACAACAGTACTTTTGATGGAGTAGATGACGACCATGGTACACATGTATCTGGTACAATTGGAGCAGTTGGGGGAAATGGCAAAGGTGTTGCAGGGGTAAATTGGTCTGTTAAAATGATCTCTGCTAAATTTTTAGGATCCAATGGAGGTACAACAGCAAATGCAATTAAAGCAGTTGATTACATTACAGGTTTAAAAAGTCTTACCAACGGTAAAGCATTAAACTTAGTAGGTTCAAATAATTCATGGGGAGGCGGTGGATTTTCACAAGCTCTTAAAGATGCTATTGACAGAGCTAAAGCAGCCGATCTTCTGTTTATAGCAGCGGCTGGCAATGACGGCCTTAATAATGATGCTACTCTTAGGTACCCTTCAGGATATACCAGCGATAATATTATTGCGGTTGCGTCCATTACTTCAACCGGAGGTTTATCAAGTTTTTCAAATTATGGAGCTACTACTGTTGATATTGGCGCTCCCGGCTCAGGCATATACTCAACATTGCCTGTAAGAAGCAAAGGAAAAGTTGTATCATCCTATGGTTCATATAGTGGTACTTCAATGGCTACCCCACATGTTGCAGGGGGTGCAGCATTGTATAAATCCACGCATCCTGGCGCTACATATACTGACATTAAATCTGCTATTTTAAATAGTGCAGTGACCACTGCTTCGTTAAGCGGTAAAACTGTTACCGGCGGAAGATTGAATGTTAGTGGATTTTGAAACAACGCTTTTAAAGTAAGTAAGAAAAGAGGTCTCGATGCAGGCCTCTTTTCTATTTCAGCAAATTTGTTATCAAAACTGTTAGTACCGATTTAGTTCCGCTGCAAGGTATTTTCCTGTATGGCTTACCTTAACTTTAACCAGGTCTTCAGGCAGGCCTTCAAATAAAATCTTACCCCCGCCTCCACCCCCTTCGGGTCCAAGATCAATAATATGATCGGCAACTTTTATTACATCAAGGTTATGCTCAATTACCAAAACAGTATTTCCACGGTCAACCAACTTATTTAAAACATCCAGCAGGTGCTGAATATCCTGAAAATGGAGACCCGTTGTGGGTTCATCTAAAATATAGAATGTTTTACCTGTATCTTTTTTTGCCAGTTCTGTTGCCAGCTTAACCCGTTGGGCTTCGCCGCCACTTAACGTTACTGCTGATTGGCCGAGTGTAACATAGCCTAATCCTACATCCTGCAATACTTTTATTTTGCGGTACAGGAAATGGATGTTTTGAAAAAAATCAACGGCTTCATCCACCGTCATATCTAACACATCGCTGATTGATTTTCCTTTGTAGCGTATCTCTAAAGTTTCGCGGTTATATCTTTTGCCATTACATTTTTCGCATCTTACATAAACATCAGGTAAAAAATTCATTTCGATAACTCTCATTCCGCCACCTTCACATACATCACAACGGCCGCCTCTTACGTTAAAAGAAAAACGTCCGGCTGCATAGCCACGGATTTTAGCTTCGGGAATTGCGGCAAACAAAGTTCTTATTTCTGTAAAAAAGCCACAATAAGTAGCAGGGTTACTGCGTGGTGTTCGCCCGATTGGGCTTTGATCTATTTCGATAACTTTATCAATATGTTCTAACCCGGTTATGCTTTTATACTCCATCGGTATCATCTTACTATTGTAGGCGTGCTTCGATAAAATGGGATATAAAGTTTCGGTTATCAATGTGCTTTTACCACTTCCGCTTACACCGGTTACACAAATAAATTTACCTAACGGAAATTTAGTATTCACACCTTTAAGATTATTTCCTTTTACACCTTTCAGTTCAAGCATTTTTCCATTCCCGGCCCTTCTATCTGCAGGAACCTGAATATTCTTTTCACCACTTAAATATTGAGAAGTTTCAGATTTGGATTGCAAAACTTGTTTTGGGAGCCCTTGCGCAACTACCTGCCCTCCGTGTTTACCTGCTTTAGGGCCAATATCAATTAAATAATCAGATGCAAGCATGATGTCTTTATCATGTTCAACAACTAATACGCTGTTGCCGATGTCTCTTAAATTTTTTAAGGCAACAATCAATTGGCGGTTATCTCTCTGGTGCAGGCCAATACTCGGTTCATCTAATATGTATGTTATCCCCTGCAATTGCGAACCGATTTGAGTAGCCAGCCTTATTCGCTGGCTTTCACCCCCACTGAGTGTTTTAGAAGAACGGTCGAGCGATAAATAAGTTAAGCCTACATCTAATAAAAATTGTAAACGCTCTCTTATCTCTTTTAAAATATCCTTAGCTATAATATTTTGTTTTTTACTAAGCTCCGTCTCAATATTACTAAACCATACCGCTAATTTATCAAGGTCTAAACGGCTTAATTCTGCAATGTTCTTCTCGTTAACCTTAAACCACAAACTATCTTTCTTTAATCTTGCGCCATTGCAGTTCGGGCAGTTCTTAAGTATCATAAATTTCTCAACCCAATCTCTTAAACTCTCGCTGCTGCTTCCGGCAAACCAACGCTTCAGCATATTTACAATGCCTTCATACTCGGTTGTGTACATATTGCCGGGTAAGCTTCCGTAATCAGTTATAGATTCCTCTGAAACTGATACATCTTCTTTACCATATAAAATAACGTTTATTGCTTTTTCGGGCAAGTCTTTCAAGGGCTTGTCAACACTAAACTTGTACTTCTTTGAAAGTTGAACAATTTGCTTATAAATATATGCTTCACGTTCTTCGCCAAGGGGAGCAATAGCGCCATCCTTAATGCTTTTACTTCGATCAGGAATAACGGCTTCCATATTTACCTGGTAAATGCTTCCCAAACCTTTGCAAGTTGAGCATGCACCGTAGGGAGAGTTGAAAGAAAATGAATTTGGTGAAGGTTCTTCGTAGCTCAAGCCTGTGTCAGGACACATCAGTTGTTTGCTGTATTGTACCTCACCCCCGGCCCCTCTCCCCAGGGGGGAGAGGGGGGAAGAAGTCTCACTATTAACCGTTTTCCCTTCTCCCTTGAGGGGAGAAGGGTTTGGGACAAGGAACATTAAGTCTTTACCAAGTTGTAAAGTTTTTTGCACGCTTTGGCTTAACCGCACTTTCATGTCATCAGTAACCTGCAGGCGGTCAACCACTAATTCTATATCGTGTATTTTGTAACGGTCAACCTGCATTTTCTCTTTAAGATCCGTTATCTCACCATCCACTCTTACCTTAATATAACCCTTCTTTCTTACATCCTCAAACAACTCACGGTAATGACCTTTACGTCCGCGTATTACAGGGGCAAGCAGCGTAATTTTTTTGTCTCTGAACTTTAAAAATATGTCTTCTACAATTTCTTCTTCGCTCCACTTAACCATTTTTTTACCTGTGTTGTAACTATATGCATCGCCAATGCGTGCATATAACAATCGCAGAAAATCATATACTTCGGTAATAGTTCCGACAGTTGACCTTGGATTTTTATTAGTCGTCTTTTGCTCGATGGAAATGACCGGGCTAAGACCAGTTATTTTATCAACATCAGGCCTTTCCATATCGCCCATAAACTGGCGCGCATAAGCGCTGAAGCTTTCCATATAACGGCGCTGCCCTTCGTTATAAATAGTATCGAAGGCAAGCGAAGATTTTCCACTACCGCTTACACCTGTAATTACTACCAGTTTATTTTTAGGGATCGATATATCAATATTCTTAAGGTTGTGAACCCTTGCTCCAAAAACTTCAATCTGCTCTTCGCCGGTATCATTTTCCTGAACTTGTTCAGAATTTTTTTCTATTGTATTTACCATATGTTTTTCTGCCATGCAAAGATACAAACAGAAAATGCAGCACATAAGTTGTAAAAGAGAAAGTTGATTGAAAAATAAAATCTGTGATAATATTTGTGTTTAGTAGGACAGACACGTTATCATGTAACTGATGTGATACTTTCACCCGTTGCCATAATGCACACATGTACACAACTACCCTTCTCCTCTTTTTTCAATTATGCTACCTTTAATTGTAAAAAGTTTCAATGAGAGAATTATCGGTTGTTATAGCGGTAATGAATGAAGAAGAGAATATCCGTCCGTTGTTTGAAGCCCTAAAAAACGCTCTTCAGGGGATAGATTATGAAGTGATTTTTGTTGATGACGGTTCTACAGATTTCACTTGCAAGAGAATAAAAGAATTGGTAAATACACGAACTGTTTTGGTTGAACTTCGAAAAAATTATGGACAAAATATAGCTGTGACTGCAGGCATCGATTTTACTACAGGTAAATACATTGTATTGCTGGATGGAGATTTGCAGAACGATCCGGCGGATATTCCTGCGATGTTAGCACTAATAAAAAAAGAGGACTTGGATATTGTTGCAGGAAATAGGAAAGAACCCTGGGATGGTTTGGTACTGAGACAAACACCTGTTAAAATAGCGAACTATCTTTTAGGTAGATTGACAAAAGTTTGTATAAAAGATTATGGGTGCACTTTAAAAATTTTAAAGAGAGATATAGCTGAAGATACTGGATTATATGGAGCGCCTCAACAATTAATTCCGGTATTGGCAGGCATGCAGGGAGCAAGAATTACACAAGTGGATGTAAAGCACCATCCACGAAAATTTAACCAGTCGAAGTATGGCATTGGAAGAACTTTTAGAGTAATGAGCGACCTGGTAACAAGACTATTTTTTCGGCGTTATTTTCAAAAGTCAGTGCATGTTTTTGGCACGATAGGCTTTATCAGTTTGTTTTTTGGCATTATCATCAACCTTTATTTACTTGGCCTTAAAATATCAGGACATGCTATTGGGGGCAGGCCTCTGCTTGTCTTAGGATTGATATTTTTGTTAGGGGGCATTCAATTAATAACTATCGGTTTCCTTGCCGATATAAATGCGCGGACCTACGTTGAATCTTCCAACAAAAAGACTTACCAGGTGAGAAAAATTTATGGCCGTACTCAGGTGTAACGCCAAAGCCCCGCCCTAAAGGGAGAAGAGAAAAGAAGCCTGACCTTGCAGGGCTTCATTA
>MWYU01000445.1 GCA_002050375.1 Chitinophagales bacterium 62-2 | reverse complement strand
CTGCTGAACTAATAATTGAAATGTCTGAAAATCTGCTTAAAATTATTCGTAGATAAATAAGTGATGTAATAATTTTAAAATAGAAAAAGCACTATCCTACATTCAAATTAATTTCCAGTTACTCAAATTTTATTGATTGAAACTTATCTAATTCATGAAACGACTTTTGAATGGTAGGCGACCATGAATATTTTATCATATTTCCACTGTCATAATCTAGCCGGCAGAAATTTGCGTTCCAAACGGTTCCGCTAATGGGGGGAACATTAGGAAGCAGGCCTAAAATTGTGTAGGGGAAAAAAATTTCAGCACTCCATTCTTTAATTGATCCGCCTACTTTTATTTCATCACCTATAACGTCTACCATCTTTTTAATAGGCTTACGATCTTCAAGAGAAGGATATCGTGGAGCCCAGGAATAAAGTTGATTATTTGTTTTTGATAAGGTTAAAATAAGTTCCTTGTTCAATTGATTTATCTCGTATTCAAAATACACAGCATTTTTAGGAACAGGATGAAGGAACACTTCAAAGACATCACCATTATAGATGGCCTCAAAATCGTTGTATGCCTTTGTTGTTATCTTATTATCTTCTCCCGTAAATAGCACATATATTCCTGTTGTTGAATAAAGCATTTTAAACTTGCTTTCATAGTTTTTTCCGCCTGTATCGAGTTTTGCTAAGTTTGTCCAGTTAGCCTTGTCCCATTCAGGATCGTTACCCCTGCCTGTTATTGTAAAATCTTTACAGCGGAAAACGGTTAAAGAATTAATAGAGTTGCTTTTTATTCTTGAAAATAAGCCGGAGTTTTTTTGAGAATTACCTTTTGAAGGATCAGCCAATTTTTGACTAATGGAAGTATTGAAAACCATAGTGCATTGTAATATTAATAGTAGAAAGTGAATGTTCATTTTTTCTAAGATTTTATTTTAATAATTTAAATTCACATTAATACTTAGGGAAATGAATTAAGAGAAGACTTTCAAGATAAGCTTTTTTCGTGAAAAGTCTTTTCAGTGCAGAGCTTAGCAGTGGGTAAAATTAAGCATCGCATTATTTGAGCCAACAGTAAGAAAAAGCAACTTAATTATTTTCTTTTGTACTTTTCAAAATGAGAAGTAGTAGCAGGTTTTATTAATAAAAAAACCCTTGTTCAATTATTAGTTTACATTCAAAAAAATTAAAGCATCATTCTGAAGTGCATTTCAAAATTTATTAATAACATGAAAAAACAAACCTTTTTAATTTCTATATTTTTTTCCGTTACTGCATTCGCAGCACAAGTTTGCATAGCGCAAGCAAAGAAAGTTTCTGCAGAAAACAGGATAAAAGAACTTGGAATTCATTTAATAGAACCGGTTGCACCTACAGCAAACTTCGTTAAAGCAGTGCGTATCGGCCAGCTCGTTTATCTTTCCGGCCATGGACCTGACAAACCGGAAGGAGGACAAATTACCGGTAAGTTGGGCAGTGATTTATCTATTGAGCAAGGACAGGAAGCCGCGAGATTAGTTGGCATCTCCCTGTTATCTACTTTGAAAAAAGAAATCGGAGATTTGAACAAGGTAAAAAGAATAGCAAAAGTGTTAGGGATGGTTAACGCAGTACCAGCTTTCACCAATCATTCACAGGTAATTAATGGTTTTTCAGACCTCATGGTTCAAATTTTTGGAGAGAATGGAAAGCATGCCCGTTCATCTGTTGGCGTTGGTTCGTTGCCAGGTAATATTCCTGTAGAAATTGAAATGATTGTAGAATTAAAGCCGAAGTAACTCCACCAATAACTCATTTTTACAAGTCTGTATGTTCACCAATTTTTAGCGATAACTTCCATTTTACCCGTGCTAAGCGATATTTGAAAAACACTATCATTTATAATACTTACTAATAAAATTGCTTCTTATGAAACAACCCTTTTTAATGCTTGCAGTGTTAAATGTAATGGTGTCCGTCTCCTGCAAAGGAACCCGGCATTTATCTGATTCTGCAGAGCTTTTTAAATCTTCTATTTTAACACCGGTTAAAAGTTTTACTTCCGGTGTGGAAGGTCCGGCTGTAGATAAAGACGGCACACTATACGCTGTTAATTATGCTCGTCAGGGTACTATTGGCATGATAACACCGGCAGGGCAACCAACCATATTCATCGAACTTTCTAACGGAAGCATAGGTAATGGCATTCGTTTCAACAGTAAAGGGGAGATGTTGATAGCTGATTATACAAACCATAATATCTTAAAAGTAAATATGGCTACTAAACAGCTAACCATATTTGCACATGACTCATCAATGAGTCAGCCGAATGATATAGCCATCGATAGCAAAGACAGGTTGTATGCAAGCGATCCGAATTGGAAAGCCGGTACAGGTGCTATATGGCGCATCGATGCGGATGGGAAAGTAACATTGCTTGAAGGCAATATGGGAACTACAAACGGAATTGAAGTAGGGCCTGGTGATACCCGGCTGTATGTAAACGAATCAGTCCAACGAAAAGTGTGGATGTACGATTTATCGCCTGAAGGAGAAATAAGCAATAAACGCTTGCTGATCGAATTTCCCGATTTCGGTATGGATGGCATGAGGTGCGACACGAAGGGCAATTTATACATCGCCCGACACGGAAAGGGTACGATTGCAAAAGTGTCGCCTGAAGGCAAACTCTTACGCGAAATAACTTTAACCGGGAAGAAACCATCTAATATAGCGTTTGGAGGAAAGGATGGGCGTACAGCATATACTACCCTTCAGGACGAGGGAAACATTGAAACTTTCCGGGTAGACATTCCTGGACGGGAATGGAAGATGACGAACAAATGATTAGTAACAGGCTGATATTTATCTCAGCAATATCATTACTGATTAAACACGTTCCCCATATAAAAAGAACTTTAAAAAGGTAATGTGGTCAAAAATAGTTGGTAACTTTTTGGAAGAATGATTTAATATTCACCTATCAAAAAATTCAGGGTCATTTGACCTTTATCACTCTTGCCTGAGCATTGTTTATTCCGAAAATAAATTGACTCCCGCCATTCTTCCCGAAACTGAAAGACTGAATGCTTCGCACATCTCCCTTAATATTCAATCGGCTTTTCCACTGCGGTACATACTCAAAACTACCTTTCCCGTTTCCACTCAGCAAGGTGCCATTACCGGAAGTAAATTGTCCAAATTTTATTCGCGTCCATGTATTATTACCGGCAAAAAGCAGATCTTTTTTACCATCTCTATTGGCATCCAATGATGTGATTGCATAAACCGGGGCATATTGAGCCTCAACCGGAAGCGGTATTAATTTAAATCCTTTTCCGGTATTTTCTAAATAAACGGTTTTCAGAATTTCAACTTTAAGAACCCCGGCATCCTTTAACTGATCGGAAGTGAATAAGTCTTTAATTGTTGCTTCTGAGTATTTATAATATTCCAGAAATTTATTCTTCAAGCCCGGAAGCTGGTCTGTTATATCATCTTTTGAGGCTGCGGGATAAGATACCCCGTTTATATAATAACAAAAGATTGGATCTATTGATCCGTTGTTATCGAAGTCTTTATAATACAAGTTCAAAGGCTCCTTCTCGCTGGCCTTGAACTGAGCGTTCAAGCCAAGATTTCCAATGATCAGGTCCTTATCCCCATCACCATCCATATCATCGGCATAAATACGATTCCACCAACCTGTTGATGCAAACTTGATATAGGTGGATGAGGCATCTGTTAGTTTACCTTTATTATTCAGGAAAATTTTTACCGGCATCCATTCTCCGACAATGATCAGGTCCTCAAACCTGTCCTGATTCAAGTCAATCCATACTGCATCAGTAACCATACCTACGTTTTTAATTCCAGGAGCCACGGTATTTGTCGCATCTGTATAATTTCCTTTTCCATCATTTATTAATATCTTACTTTCAGGTGCAACAGGATACCTGGCGGGAATTACTCTTCCACCCACAAACAAATCCATATGCCCATCTCCGTTGATATCAGCTGCTTTAACACTTCCGGTACTGATTAACATTTTGGGAAGGCCTGTTTTTTTCTTAGAAAAATTCCCGTTGCCGTCATTTATGTAAATACGGTCTTGCAATAAAATATCATCCAGAGCAAATTCATATCCCCCGCTACCTACATAAAGGTCCATATCGCCATCACCATCTATATCCAGGAACTCGGCAGCGGTATCTTCACTTTTTGCATCAGCTTCTATTGACGAGGAGGACTTTAAAGCAAAATCGCCTTTAGCTGTTTGAACATACAATGCGCCTGCCTGTCCTGCTGCACCTCCGATAAACAAATCTTCAATCCCGTCACCGTTAATATCTGCCTTTGCCATACACGGGCCCTGCCTGGATAAATAATTAGGTAATAAAGTTTGCACTGTGAAGTCATTGAATTGATTTTCCCTGTGACTGTAGTTAAAATCTGACGTGCTTATCAAATAGCTGCTACCGGCAGGTGATGGATTGAATTTAAAAATTGAATCAGCATTCTTAATGTCCACAGAAAGCATTTGGTTTACTTTAATGTTCTCCAATTTCTGGCTCTTGTCATTGGGCCATATCACCCGAATCGAATCAATATCCTTATTTTCCCCCAATCCAAAATTTAATATCGGATCTACCGATGATTGAAATCCACGAACAGGTATCTGCTCCTGGAAGTATTTTTTACCCACGCTGTAAACAATCACTTTTGCTCCTATACCCAGGGAGTTTTTCCTATCACCCCGCAACTTGATTTTTATATAATTATTCTTATTAAATAGCTCGCTGTTGTTTTTATAAATACCTGCATAATCATTGGTATTATTCACTATCAGATCCAGATCTCCATCATTATCCAGATCCGCATAAGCTGCACCTGCTGAAATGCCTTTTTGGTCCAGTCCCCATTCAACAGTCTTTTTCTCAAATCTGTCGTTTCCAAGATTCCTGAATATATAATTAGACATTACTATAGTTGGCATTTTTTCTATGAAATCTTTCACGGCAACATCTTTTACCTCCTGCCTGGCACGGATAGTTTCATCCATACTAAATTTCAGGAAATCCATATCCGTATAATCCTTTACATAACCATTGGTCACAAAGAGATCCTTGTTGCCGTCATGATCTAAATCTGCAAATAAAGCAGCCCAGCTCCAGTCTGTATTGGAGACTCCGGCTAACTGCCCTATTTCAGAAAATGTTCCGTCTCCATTATTTTTTTGAAGCATATTCCGGCTAAACTGATAATAAAAGCCCTTTCCGAACAAAAATTGCATCTTATCAAAGTTCTCGGCTCCTGAGTGCATCTTTTGTGTTTTGTTATCCTCCGGAAGCATATCCAGGGTGACCAAATCGGGCAAACCATCATTATTATAATCAGCTAAATCAGATCCCATGGAGTACATGGAGATTTGTTTCATACTTTCAGTTAACTTATCGGTAAAGGTGCCATCGCCATTATTAATAAATAAATAATCCGGTTCATTAAAATCGTTTGAAACATAGATGTCCGGCCAGCTATCGCTATTGATATCCGAAATAGCCAGTCCCAAACCAAAGGTCAATACATTGGATGTAATTCCTGCCTGAACACTGATATCCCTGAAATATCCATTATCATTCCTATACAATTTAATGCCAAAATCAGGATTCTTTTGTTGCCTTAGTGCCACATTCTCCTGAACCCCGGTTGTGTACTGCTGTAATGAATGATTGATGAGGAACATATCCAGATCACCGTCTTTATCAAAGTCAAAAAAGGAGGCCTGAGTAGAATATCCTTTATCAGCCAGACCATATTCATCAGCCTTTTCTGTAAATGTCAGATCTCCATTATTTATAAAGAGTAAATTTTTCCGTCGTGCAGGATCGATATCGGCTGAACGGCTGATGT
>MWYU01000476.1 GCA_002050375.1 Chitinophagales bacterium 62-2 | reverse complement strand
AGTTTGGACATGTTAGCTATTATAAAACAACAACTGCTGAACAAACCCTAATGCGTGTAAAAGATGCAGATGTAATAATTACCAACAAAGTAGTAATTGACAGGAATATAATTGAACAATCACCTTACCTTAAACTTATTTGTATTGCTGCAACAGGTACTAATAATGTGGATAAAGATGCTGCAAAAGAACGTGGGATTGCAGTGAAAAATGTAGCAGATTATTCAACAAACAGCGTGGCACAAGGCACCTTTGCATTATTGCTACACTTACTTAACCAGGTAAGTTATTTTGATAAATATGTAAAGGAAGGTGGCTATTCTAAAAGCCCGATATTTACCTATCTCGGTAAATCATTTTTCGAGTTAAGCGGAAAGCGTTTCGGTATCATTGGTTTAGGAAATATTGGAAGAAAGGTAGCCGGGATTGCTGAAGCTTTTGGAGCTGAAGTTGTGTATTACTCTGCTTCCGGTCAAAACAATAATCAACCTTATTTAAGACTTGAACTTGAAGAGTTCTTAAATACTTGTGACATAGTTTCTATTCATGCTTCTTTAAATGAATACGCTAGAAACCTCATTAATTATGAAAGACTGAGTTTAATGAAAAAGTCTGCTATCTTAATTAATGCAGGAAGAGGTGGAATTGTGAATGAGGATGATTTAGCAAGGGCATTAGATGAAGACCTGATTGCCGCAGCAGGGTGTTGATGTATTCGAAAAAGAACCTATCCATCCCGAAAACCCTCTTTTAAATTTGAAGAATAAGAAAAAAATAGCGCTAACACCCCATGTTACCTAGGCAAGCATTGAAGCCCGTACTTTATTGATGGAAAAAGTGGGACAAAATATTAAGGAGTTTATAAAAGAAAAGGATTTAATGACAAGAATATGAAAATAAGAGCCGCAGTTCTGCA
Source organism: Chitinophagales bacterium 62-2 (assembly GCA_002050375.1). Lineage (GTDB taxonomy): Bacteria > Bacteroidota > Bacteroidia > Chitinophagales > Chitinophagaceae > Segetibacter. The sequence continues at coordinate 5,041 of MWYU01000476.1, read as the reverse complement.
CCAGATGGGTATTGAAAGACCCTATAGTGAGAGCAAACCTCTGGCGATTGAAGAGGTTGAGTTAAAACAACCGGAAGCGGGAGAAATACTCGTTAAGATACATGCAGCAGGATTGTGCCATTCCGATTTATCGGTGATTGATGGTAATCGTCCGAGACAGGTGCCCATGGTACTTGGCCATGAAGCTGCAGGGGAAATTGTTGATCTTGGTCCTGGTGTAAAAGATGTAGCAGTTGGAGATCATGTAGTTTTTTCGTTTGTACCTATTTGCGGCCACTGCATGCCTTGCATGACTGCCCGTCCTGCACTTTGCGAAAATGGTGTTGCAGCAAATAATAAGGGAGTTTTATTAGGAGATGGTATAAGATTGTACGACCATCAGCAAAAACATATTCACCATCATATGGGCGTATCCGGCTTTGCAGAATATGCAGTTGTCTCAAGAAAATCCGTGGTGAAAATTGACAGCACATTGCCGTATGATATTGCCGCATTATTTGGGTGTGCAGTGATGACTGGAGTTGGAGCAGTAATCAATACAGCAAAATTATTATTGGGGCAAACAGTGCTTATAACCGGACTAGGAGGTGTTGGTTTTGCTGCATTATTAGGTGCCCTGGCAGGTGGAGCAAGTAAAGTAATTGTTGCAGATATTAATAAAGATAAACTTACAAAAGCCCTGGAGCTTGGCGCTCATGAAGCCATTGATTCTTCACACGAGAATGCTTTAGAAAAAATAAGAGATATAACGCATGGCGGAGTGGATATAGGGATGGAATTCGCGGGAGTAGTACAGGCATTGGAATTTACTTATAATGCTACTGCAAGAGGCGGTAAAACAGTTACTGCCGGTTTGCCTCATCCCACTAAAATGATGCAATTATCCCCGGTAAAATTGGTAGCAGAAGAAAGAACATTACAAGGTTCTTACATAGGCAGTTGCATACCTGCACGGGATATTACTGCCTACATCGCCCTGTATCAATCGGGACGCTTACCTGTTGAAAAACTAATGACTCACGAGCTTCAGTTAAACAAGGTAAACGAAGGTTTTGAAAGGTTGGCAAAAGGTTTTCGTTTGTACCTATTTGCGGCCACTGCATGCCTTGCATGACTGCCCGTCCTGCACTTTGCGAAAATGGTGTTGCAGCAAATAATAAGGGAGTTTTATTAGGAGATGGTATAAGATTGTACGACCATCAGCAAAAACATATTCACCATCATATGGGCGTATCCGGCTTTGCTGAATATGCTGTTGTCTCAAGAAAATCCGTGGTGAAAATTGACAGCACATTGCCGTATGATATTGCCGCATTATTTGGGTGTGCAGTGATGACTGGAGTTGGAGCAGTAATCAATACAGCAAAATTATTATTGGGGCAAACAGTGCTTATAACCGGACTAGGAGGTGTTGGTTTTGCTGCATTATTAGGTGCCCTGGCAGGTGGAGCAAGTAAAGTAATTGTGGCCGATATTAATAAGGATAAACTTACAAGAGCCCTGGAGCTTGGCGCTCATGAAGCCATTGATTCTTCACACGAGAATGCATTAGAAAAAATAAGAGATATAACGCATGGCGGAGTGGATATAGGGATGGAATTCGCGGGAGTAGTACAGGCATTGGAATTTACTTATAATGCTACTGCAAGAGGCGGTAAAACAGTTACTGCCGGTTTGCCTCATCCCAGTAAAATGATGCAATTATCCCCGGTAAAATTGGTAGCAGAAGAAAGAACATTACAAGGTTCTTACATAGGCAGTTGCATACCTGCACGGGATATTACTGCCTACATCGCCCTGTATCAATCGGGACGCTTACCTGTTGAAAAACTAATGACTCACGAGCTTCAGTTAAACGAGGTAAACGAAGGTTTTGAAAGGTTGGCAAAAGGTGAAGCGATAAGGCAGATAATAACAAGCTTTTGATCTAAACTATTATACTTTCAGCAGTAATTGAAAAGGCGACATGGAAAGATGCAGTAAAAGAGAGTCTATATGTAAAAGGTTTCGGTGCAGCAGCAGTCCAAATATGGCTGCAAAGAAGAATTTTGCTAAAAATATAATTTATGAAACAGCAAAGTTCAGCTACTACCGAAATCTTGCACAAAGGTAGAACTATGATTGATTTTACCGGAAAAACAATTTATGTGGGTATTGATGTCCATAAGAAAGATTGGCAGGTAGGTCAGTTTCATGCAGGTCTTGTTTTGGGCAACCATCGCATCACTGGCAACAGCCAGGAGTTGATTGATTTTTTGAAGAAGCGATATGCGGGAGCTACTTTGAAATGTGTGTATGAAAGTTGTGCATGGGGGTTCAATTTACAACGAGAACTTACTGCTGCCGGTATAGCGTGTATAATTGTGCATGCAGGAGATGTTCCGGGCAGCGATAAGGAGAAGAAAAATAAAACAGATAAGGTAGATGCCTTAAGGCTTGCCCGTCATCATGCAGCCGGATTGTTAGAGGCCATTCATGTACCTGATGAAGAACTGCAGAAGGAACGTAACCTGATACGCTTCCGAAAAAAGCTTATAGGTGATTTGAACCGCAGTAAAAACAGGCTGAAGAGCTTATTAAAGTTTCAGGGCATTGAAATTCCTGCAAACATGGATAATCCAAACTGGAGCAGGAACTTCATCAACTGGATAGAAGAGCAGGCGGCTAAAGACACATTGCTGCAGGATACGGTAGAACTGATGTTGGAAGAAGTAAAAATGCAGCGACAACTTTTATTGAAGACAGAGAAAAAGCTGCGGCACTTGATGAGCAGTAAAAAGTATGAAGCAAAAACAAAATTGTTGCTGAGCATACCAGGTATCGGACGCACTACATCCACTTTGTTTTTGTTAGAGGTAGGAGACATCAAATGCTTTAAGGGTTTTGATGCACTCAATAATTTTGTGGGTTTCTATCCCGGAAGTAACAGCACCGGAGAAAAAGATATTGATACGGGCATCAGTAAACGCAGACATAACCAGTTAAGAACAATGCTGGTAGAAGCGGCATGGCAGGCTATCAGAAAAGATCCGGCTCTCCTCGATGCATATGAGCAGCTAACAAAGAAGATGAAAGGCAATGAGGCAATCATCCGCATCGCCAGAAAGTTATTAAGAAGAATGAGAGCTGTATTGATGAGTGGAGTAGAGTATCAAAAAGGGGTAGTTGCATAAAAAGCATGAATGAAGCGAATGAGTTTTTTGAAGCCATAGAGCTGATCTGTAATAAAAGAAAAAAGCAGCCATTTTCTGACTGCCTCTTTATTACCGTATAAGCATCAACCTTATTACTGGCAGGTTGCTCTCCAGCAGAGCCCGCTTCCTCTTTAGATTGATAAGATAAAAATAAGTTCTTTCAAACAATATTAAAAACATACCACAGCAGGTAAAAATTTAAGATGTCATGACTGCTTTTGTGTCACTGCAAACCAATTGCTAAAGTGAGTCTGCAGCATTACATTTTTACCGGAAAAGTTTAATATAAAATTGCAGCATCACAGTTGGCAACAACTGCTTTGATGACTGCTGATAGGAGTATGACCAATTGTGGTAAATGAAAATGCTTTATGAAAACAGGTTCTTCGGTTTATTTAGTGGAATGACAAAATTTAAAATTATTCCGAGCATGTAAATCATACTGATAAAGTTGTTTACATTTCTAAATCCTCTTGCTCTTGATTTTGTTAGTTGTATGATGCTGTTTATCCCTTCTGCTGCTGCATTTGTTAATCCTGTTTTCATAGAACTTACAATGCCGTTATAATTGTTTTTGATAGTATTAAGAAACGTTCTGACAGGTGTTAGATAAGTGTTTTTCGCTTTGTTTATCCAAACCTCTAAAAGTGGCTCAACAGCTTTTGGCTGCACATTCCATAATTGGTCAAAACCTTCTTTTAATGAATAAGCTTTTACTGTATTGTAATTACAGTCTTCCATAAATTCTTTTAGCATCCTTGTTTCCACTTCATTTAAATCGCATTGATTTTTTAACCATAAATATCTTGTTCGTTTCAACTTTTCTACATGACTGACTTCTGATTTCCTTACTTTATCTATCGCTTCGTTCAACCCCTTTTTTATATGAAAACGGTCGAATATAATTTGGGTATGTGAAAAGTATTGAGCCCAACCTGCTTTATAACTCTTACTCATATCCATTATAAACTGCGTTATATAATTAGGGTCGCCCATGTGCTCAAACAGTTGTGAATAAAGGCCTGCGAAGCTTTCCTGTGTTCTGCCTTGCGTTGCGTACAACACATCTCCACTATCGGCATCACTGAATATCGTTACATAATTATGTCCCCGTTTGCTTGCTGTTTCATCTACACATATCCGCCTTACTTCAGAGAAGTCTAATTGCTTTTTCTTTGCCTGTTCTATCTGATAATGAAAGATGCTCCATAATGTGGTGTCTACTTCCCCTAAATGTGTTGCTACCGCACTTACACTCATTTCCCCGCATAGCTTCATCACTTCCTGCTCAAATAAATGTGTGAAATGTATATTAAGCCTTCCCCACGGAATTTCACCTATTACCAAAACCTTATGCCTGGCACATTTTATCCTTGGTACTTTAACGTTCAGATAGCATCGGTAATCAACAATGTTTAAATGTCTCCATACCCTGTAGCGGCTATCATGCACCTTACATTCCTGCTCGCAATTAGGACACTTGAAAGTTGTGCGCTCTTCATAGTCTATAAAAACATTTACACTTTTTGTCCCTTTATGTACATCTATCTCACGAATAAACCAGGGCTTCTTTACCTCTAAAATATCAGAAAGAACTTTATCAAATTCCATTAGTTTTTGACAAAAGTATCATTCACCTTCTTTCGTCATTCCACTAACTTTACCGAAGAACCAAAAAAGATTAAAAAGTTTCCAAATTCAAAATATTTACTTTTCTCCGTTAGAACCAAAGTTAATTCAATCTTCTATTCTTAATATCCTAAGAATACTTTCATTTTCGTTTGTTTAAAAGGACGCACTTCTGTTCGAAGCATTTGAGCTTATAAAATCCACTACTTAAGGAAAAT
>MWYU01000446.1 GCA_002050375.1 Chitinophagales bacterium 62-2 | reverse complement strand
AAAATTATACCGTAACATTATGAATGATAAATTACATCATCCGGTATTTACAAATGTTACTAAAGAAGCAGGATTAACAATCGAAGGCTATGGACATGGGGTAAATATTTGCGACATTAATAAAGATGGTTGGAAAGATATTTTCGTGACAAATGATTTCAATTCAAACGACCTTCTTTACATCAACAATCATGATGGAACCTTTTCTGATAAAGCTTCGGTTTATTTTAAGCACACTTCTGCTAACGGAATGGGCCAGGATGTAATAGATATAAATAATGACGGGCTTTCTGACGTAATCGAACTCGATATGAATCCTGAGGATAACTATCGTAAAAAAATGATGTTAGGTCCCAACAGTTACCAGATCTATCAGAATTACGATTATTTTGGCTACCAGTATCAATATGTAAGAAACGGCCTTCAACTTAACCAGGGGCCAAGAGTGAACAGCATGGACTCAGTTGGTGATCCTGTTTTTAGTGATATTGGTTTTTATGCGGGAATTGCCGAAACCGATTGGAGCTGGACGCCACTGGTAACCGACTTTGATAATGATGGTTTTCGTGATATTGTTGTTACTAACGGGTACCCACGCGATGTTACCGATCATGATTTTATTGCTTTCCGCAAATCATCATTATCTATTGCCACTAAGCAGTTCACCTTAGAACAAATTCCCCAGGTGAAACTGCATAATTATGCCTTTCATAATAATGGTGATGTCACTTTTAATAATCTAACTTCCGAGTGGGGGCTAAATACGCCTACTTTTTCAAACGGCGCTGCATATGCGGATCTGGACAATGATGGCGACCTCGATATGATAGTGAATAATATTAATGATGAAGCATCTCTCTATGAAAATTCGTTGATGAATTCAAAAGAAAACACTTCACATTATTTGTCGTTTAAACTTGGGGGGGATTCCTTAAATCGAAATGGGTTCGGAGTGTGGATCGAATTATATTATGCAGGAAAGCAGCAGGCCTACGAACAAACGCCTTATCGTGGCTATCTTTCCTCTGTTCAATTAGATCCGCACTTTGGTTTAGGTAATGTTTCTGCTGTTGACTCCGTAGTTATAAAATGGCCGGATGGAAAGAAACAGGTATTGAAAAACATTTCAACTAATCAAACTATTAAGTTAGACAAAGCAAATGCAGTTGAACCTTACAGTTGGCAGCAACCGATATTTGCGCAAAATAGTTTGTTTAAAGAGATTACTAATTCTGTCGGCATACATTACCAGCACCAGGATAATGATTTTATAGACTTCAATATTCAAAAATTATTGCCTCACAAGTTCTCTGAATACGGACCATCCCTTGCAGCAGCCGATTTAAATGGTGATGGATTAGAAGATATGGTTATAGGGGGATCAGTATCAAAAGGCCTAACATTATTACTGCAACAAAGAAATGGTTCGTTCACTGAAAAAGCAGTTTTGCGCGATAAGATGGTAAAAGGCCGGGAAGATATGGGCATTGTATTATTTGATGCAGATATGGATGGTGATGCAGATGTGTATATAGCGGGTGGAGGATTTGAAGGGCAACCTAATTCTGAAACTTACCAGGATAAACTGTACATAAACGATGGCAGAGCCAATTTCACTATCGACTCCATTGCTTTACCAAAAAATTTTACCAGTAAATCTTGTGTACGTGCTGCTGACTATGATAAGGATGGTGATTTGGATTTATTTCTTGCCGGAAGGGTAGAGCCCTGGAATTATCCAAAGCCTGTTTCCAGTTTTATTTATAGAAATGACTCTAAAAATGGCGTCATAAAATTTACCGATGTAACATCTGTTGTGGCAAAGTCTTTAATTAATGCCGGACTTGTTTGCGATGCTCTTTGGACAGACTTTGATAATGATGGCTGGCAGGACATCGTCTTCACAGGTGAATGGATGCCAATAAAGTTTTTGAAAAACAATAAAGGAATTTTCGACGATATATCAGGTGAAACAGGAATAGCAAATAAAGTAGGATGGTGGAATAGTATTATGCCTGCCGACGTTGATAATGATGGAGACATAGATTACATAGCAGGTAACCTTGGACAAAATTCTTTTTATAGAGCTAGCGACAAATACCCGGTAAGAATTTATGCAAAGGATTTTAATAACGACGGTAATTACGATGCCGTCCCTACTTTATATCTTCCAACGTCTCATGAAAATCCTGAGCGAAAAGAATATCCCGCCCACGTTAGAGACGATATGGCAAAGCAGATGATTTCATTTAAGTCGAAGTTTCAAAACTATAAATCTTATGCAACGGCCACTTTTAATGAAATGTTTACTAAAGAAGAAATGCAGGGAGCATTAAAACTTGAAGCAAATTATTTAAGTAACAGCTTGATTAAGAATGTAGGAGATGGAAAATATGTAATAATTCCACTGCCAATTCCTGTTCAATACTCGTGTATTAATGGGATGGTGGCAGAAGATTTTGATGGCGATGGAAATATAGATGTTGTTATTAACGGTAACGATTATAGTACCGAAGTTTCAGTGGGCAGATATGATGCTTGTAACGGCCTGCTACTAAAAGGAGACGGCAAGGGCAATTTTATTACACAGACAATATTGCAAAGCGGTGTTTTCATTCCCGGTAATGGTAAGGCTTTGGTTAAATTAAGAAGCAGCAACGGAAATTGCTTGCTAGCAGCAAGTCAGAATAGAGGTCCCTTAAAAGTTTTTGAGCTAAAAAGAAATATTAAAACTATTCCCTTACAATGGTCTGACGTGAGTGCTGTGATGGTTTATAAAAATGGAAACAGGCAAAAACGCGAACTGAATTACGGTTCCTCATTCTTATCTCAGTCCGGGCGTTTTTTAAATGTAGAAGATAATATTAGAGTGGTGGAGATAAAAGATTCAAAAGGAATGGTTCGAAGTATAAGCAGGTAATAATTATTTTCTTACAAATGATGTCCACTTCAATACGCTTCATCACACTACTTGTCTTATCCTCATTTATAATTTTAATATCGTCGGCGCTTTTTAGTTCATGTAAAAATTATCATAGAAACAAGGCCTATCCAAACGTTTCTTTGTCCAGTATAAGGGAAGGTGAAGCATTGGCTATAAAATATTGTCAGTCATGTCATGCTTTACCTGATCCATCAATGCTTGATACAAAAAGTTGGGAGAAAGGTGTGCTTCCTAGTATGGGACCACGCCTTGGTATTTTTGAATTTGGTTTTGAAGGTTACCCTTCGTTTAAAAATGACCGCTCTCTTGATTCCAATTTCTATCCCTCACGACCTTTATTAACCCTTAAAGAGTGGCAACATATCCTCGATTATTACGTAGCTACTTCACCCGACACTCTACCAGGTCAAAGCAGGAAACAACGTATTGAGAACAATTTATCCCTTTTTACTGTTCGGCTTCCTTCTATCAGTTACTACAATCCTACTACCTCTTTTGTCAAAATAAATTCAAATGATTCTTTACATCCTGCGTTAATAAGTGATGTTTTAAAACAAACGATGTATTCTTTTAACGAAAACCTACACGTTACTGACTCCATACCTACTGCAGGGCCTGTTGTACATATTGATTTTACGGAAAAACAAATGATGGCGTGCAATGTAGGGGTTCTAAATCCTAATAACGGCAGGGCTGGAAAGGGTCAGTTTATCAGTATGGGCATCGCGGGAAAAATGCAGGAGGATAAGCACGTATTATTCGACAGTTTACAAAGACCTGTTCAAATTACTTCTGCTGACTTAAATAATGATGGGAAGAATGATTATTTGATATGCGAATTCGGCTTCCTGACAGGAGCATTAACATGGAGGGAGAATATAGGAAGTAATGAATTCAAGAAACATGTTTTACGACCGCTGCCCGGAGCTATTAAGGCTTATGTTGATGATTATAATAAGGATGGTTTATTAGATATATGGGTATTGTTTGCGCAAGGTGAAGAAGGGATTTTTTTATACAGTAATAAAGGTGGTGGCAATTTTAAGCAGGAGGAAGTCCTACGTTTTCCGCCAACACACGGTTCATCTTATTTTGAATTGGCAGATTTTAATAAAGATGGTTATCCTGATATTGTGTATACATGCGGCGATAATGCAGATTATTCTCCTGTATTAAAGCCTTACCACGGTGTGTACATTTTTATGAATGATAAAACCAATCGTTTTGCTCAGGAGTTTTTCTTTCCAATCAATGGTTGTTACAAGGCAATAGCTCGTGATTTTGATAATGATGGAGACCTTGATATTGCAACCATTTCGTTTTTTGCTGATTATACAAGGCAACCCGAAGAAGGATTTGTTTATTTGGAAAATAAGGGGAATTATGAGTTCCAATCGTTTTCTATTGCTGAAACACAAACAGGACGTTGGCTTACTATGGATGCTGGAGATTTAAATGGTGACGGACTAATTGATTTGGTGCTTGGTAATTTTTCGATGGGCACGGGCATTAAAAAGCCCAAGAAAGATTGGAGGATGGGACCGCCATTTATGCTATTACAAAACACGGGGAAAAAGCATTAATAGATTTTTAGTGTACGTTCAGGCCTTTCAACTTCCGAAGACATATTACCGCCGGTTGGTATTAATATCGTTTACGAGTTGATACGCTAAGTTTTACACTTCTTCAAATAAACCATCTCTAAAATGTCTGGTTATTACAATTGAATAAAAATTCTACATCTCAGTCCTATTTTCCATTTGAATTACAGTTAGGATTATGTTTTGAATTTATTCTTACCCGTACATCAATTCGATAAGAGAAACTTAATTTTTCCATTTACAATTTGGATTAATTTTACTTCTGTACCGAATATTGCTATCAATAGTTTGTAAGTTTATAGGAAGTTTTTTTTCAAAGTCTGTCTCGTTTATGAAGTTTGCAAGTATTCTTACTTTTTTTATTATAGGTTTTCATCCTTTTATAAATGCCCAGCTATGCAATGGCAGTCTGGGAGACCCGGTGGTAAACATTACTTTCGGCTATGGTTCCAGTTCCGGACCTGCACTTTCCCGAAGCCAGATTTCCTATGATTACTCTGGAAGCGCTTGTCCAAAACCGGGAGAATACAGCTTGCTGAACCTCACCTTTAGTTGTTTTGAAAACAGCTGGCATACTTTGTCGGGCGACCATACTCCCAATGATGCCGGAGGTTATTATATGCTTGTTAACTCGGAATCCACTGATGGAAATCTTTTTGTTTATCCGGTAAAAGGCTTATGCCCGAATACTACTTATGAATTTGCCGTATGGGTCAAAAATGCTTTACGCCCCACTGCCTGCAATAAGGCTGGTGTTGACGTTAACATAAAACTTACAATAGAAACAACGTCTGGCAGTACACTCGCTTCATATAACAGCGGAGGAATTTCGGAAGAAGAAAATCCGGAATGGAAACAATATGGGATGCTTTTTAAAACCTCCTCAATTGAGTCTGATCTTGTTTTGCGAATCGCCAATGCAGCCCCTTCCGGCTGCGGAAATGTGATAGCTATAGATGATATAACCTTGCGCCCATGCGGTCCAAAAGTTAATGCAATAGTAGCTTCAAATGGTTTAAACAATATTGATGTTTGTGAGGGTGCAGAGGCTTCTTTTCTGCTCACATCTAATTATGGATCAGAATTTAGTAACCCTTTGTTTCAATGGCAAACAAGGGCAGATGGTAGTGGATGGAAAGATATTCCGGGGGCTAATTCCATAAGTTACCTTACTCAATCTACAGGTTCCGGCACACATTTTTACAGAATGATTATTGCGGACGCTACCATGTATTCTTCTCCCCAATGCCGCATTTTCTCAAACGAAGTAACGGTCAACATTAGGCGAGCGCCTTTTGTACAGGCAACTAATTATGTTTATGGCTGCCTTGGGGGAAATGTTAGTTTGATGGCCGGGGGAGCAAACAGTTATTTATGGACAGGCCCCAATGGTTATACTTCCAGTTTGCAAAGCCCTGTATTACCAAAGGTTCAGTATTCAGACTCAGGATTGTATAAAGT
>MWYU01000530.1 GCA_002050375.1 Chitinophagales bacterium 62-2 | reverse complement strand
ACATAGCTGCAGGCGGAATACCATTTACCGAAGACTGAAATGCATCAGGAGCATAAGTTGAGCTTACATCATCAAGGTAATCTGTATTGGTAAAACGATAACCTACCTCAGCAAACATATTTACCTTTTCAGAAAGATTATATTTAAAACCAACAGCTATCGGAATACACAAAGCCATTGAACTATAAGGCTTACGTTCAGGATAAACAGGGCTTAGCTGTCCTTCTGTACCTAAGGGACGTAAAAAATATTTTTCCTTACCAAGATAGGCAAATGGATCATAGGAGAAAACGCCTACACCTAAAGACACATATGGAGTATAAGTAAATCCCTCGACCCCGGGGTAGAATTTGAAAAAATTGAAATCACCACTTACTGCAAACTCCCAAAGGTTAGTGTTAAAGCTTAAATTTCTGCGTTTTTGAGTTTCGTTATCACTGTAAACATCAGAATACCCGAGGCGGGCATAATTAGCACTAATTTTAATACCTATATAATTGCTGAATTGCTTACGAAAAAAAGCGCCTGCACTAATTTTAGGCCGGTTTAAAGCTGCACGTGTATTAAGGTCGCCAAAATAATGAGCGGCACCTACGGCCAAACCAAATTCCCCTTGTTGTACATAACTGTTCATGGTTTGGGCTCCACTGCTAATGCTAATAAAACCTGCCAGAAGTACAATCCCTATTTTTTTCATAAGTGAATATTGTTTTAATGGTCTGATAAAAACTCGTGAATTCATATTTTGCAAATAAATTTATTGGCCTGGCTTATAATTAGCAATTCCATATTGATGAGTTGGTCTCATAAGATAAATTAAAAATCAGGATGTATAATACAAAACAACCTAATTTCTTTTAAAAACGTATTAATTTCTTTTATCTAAACCCCATGTTAACTTTTCTCTAAGAGTCGTTAAAAAAGTATTTTCGTTTAAAACTACCAGTGGTATGCTAAATTCTTCCTTTTTTATTGCAAGTTGAATATCCTTTTCAACAATCTCGCGTCGTGAGTCCATTGTACAAATAAACTGGTCGGTGCGGCCTTCTACTTCAAAGCTTATAATGTTAGTATCTGAGATAATAATGGGTCGAACATTTAAATTATGCGGGGCAACAGGAGTAATTACAAAACTTCCGCTGTCAGGAAAAACAATTGGTCCGTTACAACTCATGTTATAACCCGTAGAACCGGTAGGTGTAGAAACGATTAAACCATCGGCCCAATAACTATTTAAAAATTCACCATTTAAATAAGTATGAATTTTTATCATAGGAGAAACGTCCCTTTTATGAATGCCAAATTCGTTTAAAGCAAAAGGGGCATCGCCAAATAAAGGGATGCTTGCATCAAGGTGCAAAAGCGTTCTTTTTTCAATTCCGTAAGTACCGTTTACCAGTGCTTCAACAGCTGAGGTTAAATTTTCTTTGCTTATGCTGGCTAAAAAACCCAGGCGGCCAAAGTTAATACCCATAATAGGTATATTTTTATTTCTAACAAGAGTGGCAGAGTCTAGCATAGTACCATCACCACCAAGGCTTATTAAACAATCAACTGTTTCATCAAGATCTTTGTGGCGGGAGAAAACAGAAAATTCTATTGGTAATATGTTAACTGCAGACTCTTCGCGTAACAATGATTTATGTAAACTGATCTTTACATGGTTCCTTGTAAGTTCTTCAAGCAACGTAAGCAAAAGCACTTCCTGTTCTGAAGCCAGGCCGCGACTATAAATAGCTACTTTCATTACTTAATAATGGGAAGTTTATTTTTTGGAAGGTAAATAGAAATACTTGAACATAAACTTAGATTACAAGTGAAATAACACCATTTTAAAAATCACTTCTACTATGTACAAATAAACCTTTTTCACCGAATTGATTAAAGCTGTATTCAAGTTTCAAAACTACATCGTAGAATGTTAGTATGTCTACGCCTATACCCCCGGTTCGTAATAACCTATTATTTAAAAAATTGTTTCCTTGCTCCTTGGAGTATGCATATCCTATATCGCCAAAACCTTTCAAAAATATACGGAAAGGAATTTTATCGTGAGATCTGCTTTTTATTGGTGTTTTTAAATTAAAGGATAATACTTCTCTTTTTGCAGTAGCCCGTGCCATACCGCCTGCCACTCCGTCAATTACATAGTATTCGAGGCCTCGCATGTATAAGTCACTTGTACCGAACAAACGCGAAGAGAAATACGGTTGACGGAAAGGGAAACGTAACACACCTGCAGCCTGAAACTCCATGTAAGTTTTATGAAACATCTTAAAGTTATACCTTCCTTTACCTCCAAATTCCCAAACATTTGTATGCTTACCGAAGCGCTTGTATATCCTTGCATCAACATAAACACCTTTTAAAGGATAGGGAATATAATCTACATTGAAGTGTTCGATCGAATACCCTATACCAGGAAGCCGCACCCTTTTTAATCCCCCAGGAAAAAAATTGGGATTGCTAAGAAGAACGGTATCTTTTACGCTAACGTCGCTGTAGTATAGTCTAAAATGATGACGGGTTTTTATAGCAGGGCGATAAGAATAACCAAGATCTATGGATAAATTTTTAACGAGAAATTCATCTGGTACTTTCAAAAACTTTTGTTTATTGAACTCTGTAGCGAAGTTTATCTCGTGTGTACGGCTATAAGAAAATCCTATGTTTATGCCGTGCTTCAGGTGCTTATCTATAAAAGGATTCTCGTACCTGATAGTGGCTTGCCTGGTGTAACCGCTAATAAGCCATATATTAAGTTTATCATTCCGGCCACTTACATTGTTTTGTATAAACTTAAGCCCATAATTAATTCTTTGCAGACTACCCTTGTTCTGTACTAACCATTCGTTGAAATTACGGTCAACTACCTTAAAATATGGGAGTGGAAATAAATACCACCGTTCTTTTATCTGAACATTTATAAAAACCAGATTGCTTTCTTCTCGTTCGATGCTTACAATCACGTCTACAAATAAAGTTGTGTTCATCAATTGTTGCCTGCATAAAGTAAGTTTAGACTGCAAGTCGGATCGTAAGATATTGTCTCCTTCCTTAAAGGGTATTTCCCTTATAATAATATACGGCTTTGTTTTTTTGAATCCTGAAATATTTACGTTTCCAATAACTACTGTTGGCTTTGTCGTGTCAGCATTTAAAGATGTATCTGAATTGGAAATTCTATATGAAACTGCCCGATGCGTTGTATCTGAAGCCCTGCAAAAACAGGTAACTCCAGTGCCGGCAGTGATAATTATCGTTAGCAATAATAGCCTGTACAAATTATGCATTACAGGTGTATTCGAATTTACAGACACCAAATAAATATTCCAAAAGGTTTGAGAAGAAATTTTTTCCCGGGGATTGAACCATCTGCATTTTATAAAACTATTTACATTTTAAGGATGTGATGGTTTAGAAGAATTATACTTTCAAATATGTCATTAAATTATCGTAGTTATAGCGCAGTTCATTTTCATAATGTTCTTCTCCAATAAAATAGCGAATGGTGTACTCATAGCGTTGAAAGGTAGAAATTATATCAGAAACCTCTAATTTATTTATTTTAATAGTAACGAGCAAAAGTCCAGTTTCGGTTTCAGCAGTAGTGTTAAATTGAGTAATGTATGCATCGTTTGTTTCTACAAGCCTGCTAATCTCACCAAACGAATAGCTTTTTTGTTCCATTTCTAAAACAATAACAGCTCCTTGTTCTTCTGCGCCGGTAAACACGGTAGATGCTTTTAATAATTCCTGCCCGGTAATGGCTCCTATCCACTCGTTTTCAATTCCTACTACCGCAACCACAGATAAATTGTTTTGCGTAGCCAGTTTAAGCGCAGAGAGGAAATGCTCGCCTGCCTTAACTGATCCTTTAAAAAAGTCGTTTTGCAAAACCAGGAGTTTAGCATTTTCATTAATATCGAGCAAGTCATCCTTACTTACAAGGCCAAGGTATTTATCATCATCTACTACAGCAATGTGTAAAATATCAAACTCCTCCATCAACTGTAAAGCAAATGAAACTTTATCTACAGGTTCAACGGTGGGATAGTTATTAGTAATTAATTGATTAGCTAACATTCAGGGTTCCTTCTATTTTTATTTACACGTAAGACAGCAAACTCTAAGCCAACGCTGCTGCGGGTTGCTTATGCCTTGCAAGAAAGTCGCTAAGTATAATGTTAAACTCCTGCGGAACTTCCATCATAGGTGCATGCCCGCACTTATCAATGAAATGAAGTTCGCTGTTGGGAATGAGCTTTTGAAATTCTTTAGCAACGAAGGGAGGAGTAATGGTATCGTTATTTCCCCAGATTAAACAGGTAGGTTGTTTAATCCGGCTTAGTTCATTGTTAAGATTATTTCGGATAGCGCTTTTAGCAAGTGCAATGATCTTAATTACTTTAATACGGTTATTTGTAATTTCGAAGACTTCGTTCACCAACTCCTCGGTAGCCATTGCAGGATCGTAAAAGGTAAGTTGAGATTTTTTACGGATGTATTCTCTATCGCCCCGTTTGGGATAACTGTCGCCCATTCCATTTTCGAATAATCCTGAACTGCCGGTGAGCGTTAAAGTTTTTATTTTTTCGGGATGCTTTAGTGTATGAACTAATGCTACATGCCCGCCTAAAGAATTGCCCAGCAGGTTAACATTTGTATAACCGCGTGCCTCAATAAAACGATGAACATGTTTTGCCAATCCGCCCACGGTGGTATGAAAAATATCCAACTCGAGAAGGGGAAGCAATGGAACTACCACTTTATAATTCTTTCGAAAGTATTCTATTAAATCTTTGAAATTACTGAGGGCACCAAATAAGCCGTGAAGAAGCATTAGCGTTTCTCCTTCACCTATTTCTATATATTTGAATTTATCCTGTTGTTTGATTTGGTACTCCATTGTCAATTTATTGCCAAAACAATCTGATTTGTACAAATAAACATAAATAATATGAAAGCTACGTTTACGTTGCTAATGTACTTTAATTATTGCGAATATAATTAAACTGGTTCAGTATTGGTTTTATGCGATACACCTTCAAAAAAGCGGGACAGATCGGAAAACAAATTGCTAAAGAAGGGCAATAACTTTCCTAACCAATCAACTACTTTTGGCCCCCACGGTGCAACGAAAGAATAGGTAACCGAAGCGCTTTGCATTTCTGGCGAAATGAGGTTAATTTTTGTTGCATAAAAAAGAATAACACTAAATACCATAAGGTATATTACAGCATACAACAGAATGCCGCCAAATGAATCTAACCATCCTAAAAATGCAAGCCTTACTGCTTTTCTCAATAAACCAGCAGCAGCATTTACAATAAAAACAACTGCAATAAAAACAATTGCAAACGAAATTATTGGTAAAAAATAGCCACCAACATTTATCTTATCCTGTAGCTTTTGTGCAACCACTGCCGATAGTTTTAATGCAGCCGCCAACCCGATTATAAATGCAAACAAAGAAAAAATAGCTATTATTAACCCGCGGGTGTAACCTTTAAATAAGGCCATTACTATTAGAACTATAAAAATAATGTCGATGAACATAAGATTTAGTCAGTGGTCATTAAGTCATAGAGTCACCTAGAAATTAGGAGTTATGGTTAGTTATTTTTATTAGCGATCATAGGTCAGTTTATTTCTTCTTATCATTGGCAGATTGTTTTGTCCAATAAACCAAATACTTCACCCAATAACCTATTGACTTAATGACCAAATGACTTTCATGACTTATTTAGAAAGCAGTTCTTTAACGGCAGCAGATATAGCTTTTCCATCGGCTTTTCCGGCAAGTTGCTTTGTGGCCGCTCCCATAACTTTACCCATGTCAGCCGGTGAAGAGGCGCCTGCCTGCGCAATAATTGCTGATAAGGCATCTTTCAATTCTTCACCTGTTAATTGCTTAGGTAAGAATTTTTCGATGACAGCAATTTCTTCCTGCTCTTTTTGCGCGAGGTCTTCGCGGTTTTAGGATGGTTAGATTCATTTGGCGGCATTCTGTTGTATGCCGTAATATACCTTATGGTATTTAG
>MWYU01000501.1 GCA_002050375.1 Chitinophagales bacterium 62-2 | reverse complement strand
AAGTGAGCCACCCTGTGAAGAGCGTATTTTAAAGGTCTAAAACTAACTGTTTTTCTTTGTTCTTAAGGAATCGCCTTTTAGTTCTATTCTGTTTGCATGTGCTGTCATTCTGTCCATTATTGCATCAGCAAGGGTTGGTTCTTTTATATATTCATACCATGCTTTCACTGGTAATTGTGATGTAACAATAGTTGCTCCTTTTGCATACCTGTCTTCCATTATTTGCAGCAGTGCAAGCTTCATGTTATGATCGAGGGGTTGCAGCCCGAAGTCATCTAATATAAGCAGTGGTGTTTTAGCTATTTGGTTTAACCACCTGATGTATGTTCCATCTAGTCTGGCACCTGCAAGGGCTTCTATGAATCTGTTCATGGCAAAGTAGGTGGTTCTGTAGCCAAGCATGCAGGCTTGCCGCCCTAATGCACAGGCCAGGTAGCTTTTCCCACATCCGGTAGATCCGGTGATTAGTATGTTTTGTCCTTTGTCGATAAAAGAACCATCACAAAACTGCAGTAACTGTTCTTTGGTGATGCCCCGGTCTGCACTTGTTTTTACCTGTTCGGGCAGCGTGTTGTAACGCAGTTTGGATAAGCGAAGAAAGAGTTGGGTTCGTTGTGCCAGGCGGTATTGCGCTTCGGCATCTGTGAGCATACCCATAAGCGTATGGGCTTCGGGATGCTGATGTACAGGTTGGTTAATTACTGCCTGGTATAGCTTAGACATACCAAAGAGTTTTAACTCCTGCATCTGTTCTACGGTACTTTGTGTGTTCATGTTTTTGTTTTAATGGATAAATGTATTGTGGTGGTTAATTGTACGCTTCTGGTCCTCTTAGATTATTGTGGTCCGGCATATTGAACAATACGGGCTGTTCGTACTGCAACGTGTCGAGGTTGTTGATAAGGATATTATTGATGGTGGTGTAGCTGTAGTTCTGTCCTGTTAATGCTCTTTTGCAGGCTGCTTCTACACGCAAAGCAGTGTATGCTTTTACGAGGCGCAGGATACCAAGACATGCATTGTAAGTTTGTTGGGGGAATCTTCTTGCTTTTAATACACCCTGTATATACTGGTAAGCAGATGGACCAATCTGTGCGGCTTGTTCTAAAAAGTAGGCTGCTGTCCATCCCTTTTGCTCTGCATACCGTTGGTGACTTTCGGGCATATGTTCTTTAACAGTAGTAAAATCATGGGGCTTATAACTGCGCTTGTGCAAGGCGATTCGTTTGTGCTCATAGTATATTTCTACTGTATCAGTATCATAAATGGCATTGACCGATTTACCAATAAAACCAAAGGGTACGCTGTAGTGGTGCCAGTTTTCACCCAGGGTAATGTGGTAGTTCTTTTGCACTTTTGCCTTTGCTGTATGTTTGATAATATATTGTTCAGCAGGCAGGGGCTGAAGCAATGGTTTTTCATTCTTTATAAAACACTCCAGGCGGCTATAATCTTTCTTTTGAAAGGGGCGCTGATGATGGTCTTTGAGCTGCTCCACAATATGGGCATTGAGTTCATTGAGACTAAAAAAAGTTTTATCGCGCAAGGGAGCATATGTACGCTGGTACAGCAGCTTTACTTCATTTTCTACCGATGCTTTATCCTTAGGCTTACGTACCCTGGCAGCAAGCAGGCTGGTATTATTATGCAGTGCCCACCCAAGCAGCGTATCGGTAAAAAGCGGTTCGTAACGGCAACTTTTGCTTACGGCGGTTTTCATATTATCACACTTAATACTGTGCGGTACTCCACCAAAATATACAAGGCATAAGTTGAGCGCTTTTATAACATTGGGTTGGGTAGCATTGGGAAGCGCAACGGCAAAGCTGTAGCCACTATAAGGTAAAACGCCTACAAATACCGGACAACTGATAACCTCTCCGGTTGCCTTATCTACATAGGTTATATTATCACCTGCAAAATCAACCATCATCACAGCGGCAGGCTTATGCTCAAAATGCATGGTAGCCTCATGTACCTTTCTGTACTGCTTAAAAAGATCGCAGAACTGCGAGTATTCATATCCCTCAGCAATGTCTTTTTTATACTCTTGCCAAAGCAACTGCTTGGTTACACCGGTGCGTTTAAGTTCAGCAAGAAAATAAGGTATACGGCTTTTAAAATCTCCACTACGGCTATCTGCCTGCATTTGCTCTGCATCAGCATAGGCAATGGCGCTAAGGCTGGCATCGTCCATCTGTTGCAGTGCTTCAAGACTAAAAGCAGTTGAATGCAAACAATCGGTATACTGCTTAACTGTGTTACGGGATATTTGCAGTTCCCTTGATATTTTACGACCTGAATACCCCTTTAGTAATAATTGAATAATGACGCGTACTTGTTGCATTGTTACCAGTTTATTAGACATCTCCTTGCTGTGTTATTGAACAGTAAAGAAATGCTTACTCAGTAAATGAAATTTGTACGCTCTTACCACGTGGCTCAGTTACGCCGGAATGTCATAAAGCCAACTTTGTTACAGGTGGCTCAGTTCGCCCGGAATCCAACTTTATTAATGCCTATGAACACCTATTGGAGTAGGGTTTGGAGGTGGCTCACTTTGAGCGGAATAGGTGGCTCACTTTGGAGCGGAATATGCATCTAATTCAATCTTAAAAAATCCTCTGTCAATCCATCATTGACATCTTTACCAAACTGATCCAGTTTTACGTCCATAAAAACAAAAATGTATGGACACTTTATTTATTCCCACTGAAAATGACTTTAAGAACTGGATCAAAGAAGCGGTAAAAGAAAGTCTGAATACATCTGCTGCACAAACTGATAAGGCTGCCGATCCGGATCAGGAACCGCTTATTACCAGAAGAGACATTGGCCGTTTTTTAGGTATCTCCCTGGTTACTCTTAATGAATGGATGAAAAAGGCCTGCCTAATCACAAAGTAAACGGAAGGGTATATTTCCAAAGATCACAAGTATTAGAGTATGTAAAGACTAACCGCAGAAAGCTGTAACAACCCACGTAAGAATTAAATTTTTATCGGTTAAAAACGGAAAAACATGAGCAGTATAGATAGTGAAAATGAAACGGAGTATTTACGTATCGGTACGATCTACTATAGAAAGATAAGAAAGCCTTTGGCTTCAGGAGATGTTATACTTAAATACTACTGATTAAAGATTTGTCAGCGTGAATCTAATTTCCGTTTGTAATTCGGGATAAATCTTTGCTTCTGGCCTTGCACATAAATTCTTTTATCTCAGCTCATTCCAAAATGTAATTTCGTTTAAAACACCCGTCCGGGAATCATTTATAAACTGTTGCTTGCTTTCATAGATCTCAAGCTTTCCACCTTCCATATACGAGATCAGATCACCCATCAATAAAGCTTCCTTTAAATCATGGGTAACGAAAAGTGCATTTATTTCAAATTGCTTTGCAATTGTTTTGTACAACTGTTGCATTGACGACCTTATCTCTACATCAAGACTGCTAAAAGGTTCATCTAAAAGAATAAGGGGCGGATTGATAATTAAGGCTCTTCCAAATGCCACTCTTTGTTTTTGCCCGCCCGATAATTGATGCGGCATTTTTAATACATGTTCCGTTAGTTCAAGTGACTGTAACATAGCATCAACCTTTGATGCTATTTGCGCTGGTTTTTCTTTTCTTATCCTTAATCCAAAAGCGATATTCTCATAAACATTCAGATGAGGAAATAATAAGGCTTCCTGAAAAAGGTATACAATATTTCGTTTGTTAGGATTTAATAAGGAGATGTTCTTGCCCTGAAGTATTATTAATCCTTCGTCCTGCAATTCAATTCCTGAGATAATTTTTAATAAGGTTGATTTACCGCAGCCACTCTTTCCTAATATACTCAACGTTCTATGTGCCGGTAATACAAATGAAACGTCGTTTAAGATACTTTTTGAACCATAACGTTTCGATATGTTATTAACCTCTAAAAACATTAAGCTATTTTATGGAAGATGAATTTCTTATTGATCCAAAGTAATATTGTTGGAGGAATAATCAACAGGCAACAACTTAATGCTGCATAAAAAATATTTGCTTCCGTTAAAAATTGGAAAACCCTTAGCGTTAATGTTTGCACTTTTCCAAAACCTATCACCAGTGTTAATCCATATTCGAACCATGAAATTAAGAAGCACTGAAAAAAACAAACCAGCAACATAGGAATAGCCATTGGATAAATAACCCTGGAAAAGGCATATTGGTTTGTACCTCCTAAAGTTTGAACCAAAAGCTGGAATTGTTCTATACGATTATTCCAAAAGGAGACTAACAGAATAGTGCTGTAAGGAAAAGCTATAATTAATTGAGCCAGTATTACACCCGCTGTTGTACCTGATAATCCTATTTTAATAAAGAAGTATTTTAAACAAAAGCAAAGATGACAGGTGATAAAATGAAAGGCAGGTACGCTAAGAATAACAGTTTGTTTTTGAACTTATGGTAAGCTATTAGCCTGCTTGTAAAAAAGCCACCAGTCGTAGAGAGTAAAGCAACCGTAAACGCAATTATGAATGAAGTAAAAATGCTGCTAACAATATTGTTGCCCGGTTGAAAAATATAGATCCATGCTTCAGCAGTAAAGTCTTTAGGCAGTACATTAGGATACATCCAGTTTCGGGCTAATGAAAGTACAATTAGAACAATTATGGGTACAATGCATACAAAAGCGACAATGACGAGTAATATGTTCGCAGCTTTTAACTTCATTGCCTGCTCTTTACTTTAAACAAAAACACAAGTAGGATAAATACAAAAATGGTATATAAAACTGCAATGGCATATCCTTGAGGGATGTCTAACAGATTAAACCGTTGCAGCTTTCTTACAGCTAATACCGACACCATTTCGGGATTGGATCTACCTAACAATAGAGGAACTTCGAAAGCACCGAATATGAATATAAAGTAGAGAATAATGTTTGGTAAAGCTTTTTGTAACAGCATCGGAATTGATACTCTAAAAAGGCTTTGCCACTTTGTTGCAGCAAAGGTTGATGCTAATTGCTGGTATTCAACTATTCGTTCTGTTTTTATAATATTCACAAATAATAGCACAAAGAATGGAAATGATAGAAACACATGTGTAGCGATCATGCCAATACCAAAAGTATCATTGATCAGATCAGGAAACTGATCGATAGATGAAATGAGACGTAATTGAAATAGTAACCTGGAGACAACTCCTGATTTAGTCAGGAACTGGAAGAAGAAAAATGCAGCTACAATACCGGGGAAAGCCAAAGGCGTATAAATGAGATAAGAGAGCAAGCCTTTCCTAAAGCTTTGATGATGTTTTAGTGATACAGGCAACGCCAATGAAACAGAAATTATTAAAGAGACAATTGCTATAGCTGCACTATAAAGAAATGATTGTAAAATATTTCCTTCACTAAAAATCCTCATCCAGTGTTCCCTGGTAAAACCATTGTTTAAAACTCCAACTAACCCAACACTGTAAAGTACCGCAAACCCTAATCCGGCAACCAATGGAAGCACAGCAAAAAGCAATAACAGCGCGTAGATAAGGTAGTTGAACTTTTTTGAGAACATTACTTTGCTTCAATTACATATTTTCTAAAATCTTCGGTCATTTTTATCATGTAAGTTGGCGCCGGTTCTTTAATGGTTCTGCCTTTTAAGTCTGCCGGCTGCAATCCATATTTAATGGTTGTTAATTTATCAAACATCGCCTGGTCATCTTTTGATAATTTGTTATAAGCCAATACCGGCCTTGCACCTGAGAAACTCAGATCTGCTTTCTTTGCCTGCGCCTCAGGCGATATTAAAAAATTACAAACAACCATTGCTGCCGCTTTCTCTGCTGAGTTATAGGTTATGCCGATATAATTTGCATTTTGTATTGATCCCGCTTTTAATATTAAAGGCTTTGTTGTTGCCGGAAGAACTCCTTCATTCACTTTCAAATCTATTTCAGATACGCCAAAGCTTAAACCAAAATCAAGTTCCCCATTTCCAAACATCTGAGAAACTGCAGTGTTGGTTGCAGGAAATGTTTCGCCCTTTTTCCAAAAATTTTGCTTGTTCTTATTTAACCAAGTCCATAACTGGGATGAATGTTTATCGTATTTATCC
>MWYU01000384.1 GCA_002050375.1 Chitinophagales bacterium 62-2 | reverse complement strand
ATATAACGGAACCTACATTTTTTGATGCTGACATCTTTGTTACCCTTCGTGCAGTTTGCATGCGGCTTATTCCGCAACCCGAGGCAGAGAGAATGGTTGATTTAGCAGGATGCTTAGATGGCATTCTTGCTGAAGGAAAAGGAAACGGATGGCGCTATGATGCTATGCCTGCTGACGGCAAAGCATTTATTATAGGCCTACATGGCATTAATAAAACTTCTGCTACAATGTTTGGCCAGGGCTTTCATTTGCTTACCGTGCAGCAGCAGGACGAAGTGTTAACTTCAATACAATCAGGTTCAGCAACAGGTCTTACCTGGAATGTAATTCCAGCTAAATTATTTTTTGAAGAACTACTCGCTGCAATAGTTGAGTTGTATTACAGCCACCCTTATGCAAAAGAACAAATTGGCGAAGTGGCAATGGCCGATGCAAAAGGCTGGCAAAAAATGGGGCTAAACGAATTGGAAGCACACGAGCCTGAAACATTAAAAGAGAAATTATATGCCTGACATTAATCCAAACACCTGGCAATTTAATACTGCGTTAATGCAACGATTTTCACCGGAAGAGATTGTAGATGCAGTGGTGATTGGAACTGGTGCAGGAGGCGCACCGCTTTTATCACGACTTGCAAAAGCAGGATTAAAATTAGTGGCGCTGGAAGCCGGAGAATATTGGAATCCTGCAAAAGACTTTTCTACTGATGAGCTTGACCAGTCAAAGCTTTTCTGGAACGATGAACGATTAAGCGCCGGTAATGATCCTGTTCATTTTGGTAATAATAATTCCGGCATTGGAGTGGGTGGTTCTACATTACACTATACAGCTTATGTACCCCGTCCGCAACCTGATGACTTTCAGCTTTATTCTGAATTTGGTGTAGGTGTAAACTGGCCAGTCGGCTATGCAGATTTGGAACCCTATTACGATGAGTTAGAACAATTCCTTGGTGTTTCCGGTCCGTCGTCTTATCCCTGGGGAGCTA
Organism: Chitinophagales bacterium 62-2; assembly: GCA_002050375.1. Classification (GTDB taxonomy): domain Bacteria; phylum Bacteroidota; class Bacteroidia; order Chitinophagales; family Chitinophagaceae; genus Segetibacter. The sequence continues at coordinate 5,104 of MWYU01000384.1, read as the reverse complement.
AGAGAAGTTCATCATATCCTCTTGCACCGCTTCCTTTAAATGGTGCCGCACAGTTAATGAAACGCGGTTGTGATGAATTAAACATTCGTACTTCGCCTGCTCCAAATGCAGCCTTGTCTGCACCTTATTACCAGCAAGAAATCGGATGGCGTGCAGCCTGTACTAACAGGGGTTTTTGCCAGGCAGGATGCACAACAGGCGCTAAAGCAAGTATGGACGTTACCTATATTCCGCTTGCCATTAAGTATGGTGCAGAGGTTCGCTCAAAATCTTTTGTTACAAGGTTTGAGCAGGATAAGCCGGGCAATATTAGCAGCGTTGTTTATATAAATAATGACACTGAATATCGCCAACGATGCAAATATGTTTTTTTGTGTGCGGGAGCAATTGAAACACCCAGGCTGTTACTTATAAATAAGCTGGCCAATTCAAGCGGCGAAGTAGGTAAGAATTTTATGGCGCACACAGGCATACAGGTGTGGGGTCAGTTTGATGAAGACGTTCGTCCATATAAAGGTATCCCCGGTGCTTTGATTTCTGAAGATACACACCGGCCAAAAGATGCAGACTTTGCAGGCGGATATTTACTGCAATCAATTGGAGTTATGCCTGTTACTTATGCCTCACAGTTGGCTCGCGGTCGGGGTTTATGGGGTGAGAAACTTTTGCAATGTATGCGCGGTTATAACCACACCGCAGGTATTAATATCCTGGGTGATTGCCTGCCTTATGCCGGTAACTATCTTGAGCTTTCTGATGAACCTGATGACCGTGGTCTTCCCAAACCGCGAATACATTTTTCAAATGGTGAGAATGAGCAGCGTTTAACTGCTCATGCTGAAAAAATAATGAGAGAAATCTGGAGTGTTGCCGGAGCAAAAGATTTGTGGTCGATTAACAGGAGCGCACATACTATTGGCACATGCAGAATGGGGGATAATGCACAGAAAGCAGTGGTTAACAGCGAAGGGCAAAGTTTTGATATACCTAATCTATACATTGCCGACAACTCTATTTTTCCAAGTGCACTTAGCGCAAATCCGGCTCTTACAATTATGGCGCTTTCGCTTCGAATTGCTGATTGCTTTTTAACAAGAAAGCCAAAACACCTAAAGGCGCTTAAAAAGAATTTTAAATCGCGAAGACTCGAAGACACTAAGTTTCAATAAGGCCTTGTACAACTTTATGTTCCTGGTCTCTTCGTGGTTCTCTTACTAATAAAAATATAAACAATGGCAAGCAATAGTTTTCTCGACATCATTAATGATGAACTTGGCAACAGTGATTATAGCGGCGATGAACATGGCGGAGCAGCAGGGCAATCGGGAAAAGGATTACCAGATGCTTCTTCCCGAAACTTTATGTTCGCCACAGGTATTGAATGTTCGTACCCTACTATTAATAATGGAGCTACCCGGCGTGACCAACTTTTGGAGTGTGGGCATTACGAGCATTGGAAAAAAGATTTTAAACTGGTGAAGGAGATGGGCTTAAAGGTTCTTCGCTATGGCTTGCCATACTATAAAATTCACCTTGGTCCTAATGAGTACGACTGGACTTTTGCCGATGCAGTCATGGCTGAAATGGAGCGGCTTGAAATTATACCTATTCTTGATTTGCTTCATTTTGGCTTGCCCGATTGGCTGGGCAATTTTCAAAACCCTGAGTTGCCTATACATTTTGCCAGGTATGCGAAGGCAGTTGCAAAGCGCTATCCATGGGTGCGCTATTATACTCCTGTGAATGAAATATATGTGACTGCGAAAATGAGTGCAAAAGATGGTGTATGGAACGAGCAGATGAAAAGTGACCGTGCATTTGTAACCGCAATGAAGAACCTTGTGGCAGCAAGTATTTTAGCTACCCATAATATCGCTGAATGCCGCCCGGACGTGATAATCATTCAAAGCGAAACAGCAGAATTTATGCATGAAGCAAAATCAGAACAGTCGGCAGAAATACGACTGATGAATAAGCAGCGCCTTATATCTTTAGACCTCTTGTACGCGCATCCGCCTGATGCTGACATATATATTTACCTTATGGATAATGGAATGACACAAGAGGAATATCTGTGGTTTATGAAGGGTGAGCCGCCAGGCTACCAGGTTATGGGCAATGATTATTATGGACGTAATGAAAAAATACTGAAGCCAGATAACAGTGTTTGCACCGCCGAAGATGTAATGGGCTGGTACCAGATAACCCGTGATTATTATGAAAGGTATAAGAAGCCTGTAATGCATACCGAGACAAATACTTTTGATGCAGACCAAAACTCAAGTTGGCTTTGGAAACAATGGATAAATATTTTGAGAATGAGGGCTGAAGGCGTACCTGTTTTAGGCTTTACATGGTATAGTTTAATTGACCAGATTGATTGGGATACCGGTCTTGCTGAAAAAAATAATACCGTTAATGCCTGCGGTTTGTATAACCTTGAACGTAAACCCCAGCCTGTAGCAGCGGCATACCGGATGTTGCTGGAAGAATATGGGCAGATAACCATTTTCCCTCACGGAGAATTATTTGAAGTGACTGATAAAGAAGCACGTTTAAAGGTGGAAGTATGATATGAAGAGTGGAAACGGATTGCATTTTACAGATGTTGGCAAAGGAGAAATTGCACTTGTGTTCCTGCATTACTTTGGCGGCTCATCTCATTCCTGGGGCAAAGTCATCGCTGAACTTAGCCATGTATTCAGGTGCATTGCAATTGACCTGCCCGGCTTTGGTGACTCACAGGCGGAATTAAAACCCCTTTCAGTTAAGAAGTATGCCGAGGAGGTTAGTCAATTATTGCAAGGTCTTGCACTCAAACAATTCATAATTGTTGGTCATTCAATGGGAGGAAAAATAGCCATGTACCTCGCTTCTATTCAGCCTTTCGCACTTACATCACTTGTATTAATTGCTCCATCTCCACCTACGCCTGAACCTATAAATGATAAAGAGCGAAAAGAAATGCTAAAAGCTTATGGCAACCGCTTTGCTTTGGAAACATTATTGAATACTGTTACTGCTCAACCCCTTGCTAATTGCGACATGGAAATTGCAGTTGCAGATAACCTGCGCGCTTCACATACTTCATGGAACTGGTGGATAGAGCAGGGAAGCGAGGAGAATATATCAGACCACTTATCTGGTTCAATAGTACCCGTATTAATTATAAGCGGCGAAAATGATCCTAAATTTTCGAGCAGTTATTTGCGACGGGAATTACTTAAATATTTTCCATTAGCATCATTTACAGAAATTCCGAAAGCCGGACATCTCATTCCAATTGAGGCTCATTCAGCATTAGCATATTCAATAAAGATGTTTATAGAAAGTGCTATAAATAAAGATACAATTGTTCCATTATAAAGGCAATGAAAAGACCCCGCAATATTAATACTGTTACAAATTCACTTAAGTATCCACTCGAAATTATTATAAGCAAAGGGTATAATTAAAGCATACTAACGTTATACTTCCGTGATACCTTTCACGATTCTTTGGTCTTGCTTTGTATAGTTAAAAAGCAGGTACTTCTACCTTTAATCTCCCCGAGATAATTCTTAGTCTGTTTGCAGTTTAATAAATTTTACAATCATCTTCTTCATTTAAAAATTTTACAAATGAAAACATCAATCCGGGTATTTACAGGGCTTACTTTTGCAATCCTGATTTTTTTAGCGTGCAAAAAAAATGCACTGACAACACTAACGGTCTTATAGAAGCTGACCAACTGTTAGCCACTGCAGCGCAGCAAAGAAATGTTAGCAAAGACGATTTTATGAAAACCCTCGTTGATAAAGCTAAGTTTACCGCAGCGCAGAATGTGTTTTTTCCAAGTGCATTAGCAGTTGATTTTACAAAGAAATGGGTTACCCTTCCCGTTTACCAAGGCATTGGTCCAAGTGGTAAGCCAACTTACTTTATTATGACCGAAAGCGCCGATTTTGAAATAGCTAAATTGTTGGGAGTTAATTATGCGCCCAAGCTTATTAATGGTAGTGGCACCGCCGGCAGCCAGCAAGTAACCATTGAAAATGGAATGATTAAGTTTAAGGGAGACGTTGACTTCACTCCTGTACGTTCGCTAACACCTGGTCCATTCCCTAATACTTTTCCACCCGCAACAGCCCAGCCAGGGTCTGTCGGTGATGCTGAATATTCTCCTGTGATTGTTTTACCAAGTGGATCAGTAATGAGCGCTTCAATTGTTGCTAATAGCACAGGCAATCATGACCACCTGGTAAGTATTGACTATGCAAAAGGAACTGTAGTATTTGAACTGCTTGACGGGTTTGAAGGTGGTGAGCAATATTATTTTCACTTAGTTACAGAATCATCTGATATGGGTGCAGCCACTATCGAGAGGGGCACATATACTCCGCGATTAGCAAACCTGCCTATGTTTGGCAAAAGCATGCCTAACGATAAATCAGCATTGTTAGGTTTTGCGCCAACTGCTAACGGCGAAACAGGCGCCAATAATCCGGAGAGGCAAGGTTTAAATTCAACTATTCTTGATGGAAATGCATTTGACCCGCTCAATGTTTTTCCTCTGGATCCTGATAATAACAAGCGGGAGAATAATAACTATAGCCCAATGTGGGATGCACATATTTATGTATGGACGGATGCAGCTATTCAGGCTGGTAAAAGAAGGCGGGTAAAGAGTATTGCAGATTTAACCAGCCTTTTTAAAGATGGTTCAGTTAAAAATGCTCCACCTAATAAAGGAGATGCAAATCCTTTTATAGCAGGTTTAATGCCAACGGGAGCCATCATCAACTGTCCTGTTATTGCCCAACCAAAGAATCCGTAGAGAAATGAGCATATATCGTAGCGTAAAGTATCCTTACCGGGGTAGCTTTACGTTTTACGATTTATAAAACTTTATCTAAAGAGCAATTTCCTGCTATGCCCGTGTAAGATTTTAAAAGAACTTAAAAATGCATCAATGAAATACAATGAACTAACACCCGACGAAGAAAGAGTGATTCTTCGCAAGGGCACAGAAAGAGCTTTTACTGGCGAATTTACAAACAACAAAGAGAGTGGCACTTATGTATGCAGAAGATGCATTTTTTCTACGCGTTTACATGTATCAACG
>MWYU01000412.1 GCA_002050375.1 Chitinophagales bacterium 62-2 | reverse complement strand
ATTTAGCAGCGGGTGTACCGGAGGTTCTTAGTTCTTCGAGGCTGCAGGTACGTGTGCCCCTGCCTTTCATTTGCTCGTAATAGCTGCGGCTTTTTACATCACGCATAAACAGCAAAACTTCCAGTGGTCGTATGTCGGTGCCTGTTGCGATCATGTCTACCGTAACAGCAATCCTTGGATAATAAGACATCCTGAATTGTTGCAGTACGGTTTTAGGGTCTTCCTTTTCTGGTCCTTCACTGGTGCGGTAGGTTATCTTTTTGCAGAACTTATTTTCTTCTGCAAATTCGCGGCGAACTATCTGGATGATGTCGTCAGCGTGGCTGTCGCTCTTGGCGAAGATGAGCATCTTTGGTACCTCAAATGTTCCGTCATCTGCTACTCTATCAGGAAACATAACAGGTAACTGATCCCTTACTGCCTGTATGATTAATTGAATTTGATTTACATTGACAACCTTATCGTCTAACTGCTTACTGCTGTATTCAACATCTTCATCCAGTTGGTTCCAGAACTTTTTGCGGGTTAGCTTTTCACGGGTATCGATGTATTCCCCAATAGAAATCTTTGATCCTTCTTTGGTGATTTTGGTTTCAACTTCAAAAACATTGTAAGGAACCAGCACGCCATCTTCCACGGCTTTTTTATAACCGTAGTCCGATACGATGTTCTTTTCAAAATAACCAAAGGTTCTGTTATCAGGAGTGGCAGTTAAGCCAATTTGAAAAGCATCGAAATAATCCAGTACCTGTTTCCATAAGTTGTAAATGCTTTGATGGCATTCATCAATAACAATGAAATCGAAGAATTCCATCGGTGTTCGTTCGTTGTACACAACCGGCATCGGTTCTTTCGGTTTCCATTTTTTTGAAGCAGGGTCTTCTTCTTCGTCGCGTTCATCTAACTCTGTTCCTTTTAAAATAGAATACAATCGTTGTATGGTAGAGATGTAAACCTGGCTATCGTGGGGGATGAAAGAACTGCTTAACCTTGTTACGCCATACAGTTCAGGAAAAAGGCGGTTATCATCCTGCGGCTGAAAGCGTTTAAATTCCTGTTCAGCCTGTTCGCCGAGGTTCCTTGTATTTACCAGAAACAAAATTCGCTTTGATCTTGCAAACTTTAATAAGCGATAGATACTGGTAATGGCAGTAAATGTTTTACCAGAACCCGTTGCCATTTGCACCAACGCCTTCGGTCGGTTTTCCCTGAACGACTTTTCTAAATTGGTAATGGCGGTAACCTGGCAGTCTCTTAGTCCATGTGGTTGCAAAGCGGGAATATCAAATACACCTGCTCTTAATGTTTTGGAGTCTCTCAACCAAAGCTCAAATGTTTCTGGACGATGGAATGTAAACACGGGACGTGAACGAGGTTTTGGATCACGGTAATCAGTAAAGCGGGTGAGTTCACCAGTGCTTTCATAAACAAAACGCAACGGTTCGTTATTCAGTAGTCTCAACTTTGCGTTTGCATAACCTTCTGCCTGGTCTTCGTGCATCGTAAGGCGTACGCCTTCTTCTTCACGCTTGGCTTCAATAACACCTACCGGCTTTTTATTTACAAAAAGAATATAATCAGCGGGACCAATATCGGTTTGGTACTCACGAACAGCAACACCAACACCTGCAGTAAGATTTAACTGCTTTTTTGATTGTACTAACCAACCTGATGCTAAAAGCATCTTATCAATACTATCGCGGACAAGCTGCTCAGAGTTTTGGTTGGGTGCAATCAATGGTTGAACTTGAAGACTAAATATAAAGAAAATAACCGTTTTGATTAACAATTCTTATAAGGTTCATAAAGCAATTTTTCTTTGTTCATCTAAGCATTCAAAAGTTCTACAAACGCAGCCTTTTCGATTGTTTTTGGTTTTTCTTTTTTTGAAACTGGTTTGGTAAATAATTATCCTGCTTAACCGGATTTAATAATTGCTAACAAGGAACTGTCCACTGCTTTTTTCATTTCATCAGCAACTCCTTTTTCCTCTGGTTTAGCAATGCTTATCTCTATCTTTTGAGCCTGCTGAATAGTTTGTTTTTCCTGAAAGCCTTCAAACTTTTCCATGATTGCTTTTGCACCATATTCTTTCCCGATGTTGCTTCCGTTAAACACAGTCTTATTAATGTGATCTATAAAAGTGTGCAGCTGGTTATGTTTTTGACAACAGGTGGGCAAGTGACCTGGTTTTATTATATCCTTTACAAACGGTTCACAGTTAATCTTCAACTCTTTATGTCTTTTCAAGCATATTTGTTCAAAGAACAATATTTATCCGGTTCCACCTGTGCTTCGTAACGCAATAACAACTTTACACTTAACACCGGATAGGAGAAGCATGGTTGAAATATTTTCACTATCATGCATAAGATGCCTGAAAAAAAACCTGCTTATACTCATCAACGACCGGCTATGGTAGCTATATATGCTGCGATTGCTGCCTTTCTTACCTACACCATGATATTTGGCTTTCGCAAGTCGTTTGCTGTCTGCATTTTTAATGGAGTGACTGTGTTCGGTATGAATTATAAAACCGTACTTGTGATTAGCCAGATGTTAGGTTACATGGCGGCAAAGTTCTATGGCATTAAATACATAAGCGAGTTGCGTAGGATTGGGAGAGGAAAGATCATTCTGCTGCTCGTTGGCATATCGTGGGTGTCGTGGTTGTTATTTGCCATTGTGCCGGTGCCTTACAATATTATTTTCTTGTTCGTTAATGGCTTTCCACTTGGCATGTTGTGGGGTGTTGTTTTCTCTTATGTAGAAGGTAGAAGAAGTACCGACTTTATAGGTGCCGCTTTAGCCGTTAGCTTCATCTTTGCTTCAGGTTTTGTAAAAACAGTTGGCGGGTGGTTGCTGCTCGAACTGCAACTATCGGAGTTTTGGGTGCCGTTTGTTACGGGGCTGGTGTTTGCCCTGCCCCTGCTTGTTTTTGTATGGATGATGGAAAGAATTCCGGCGCCCGATGATCAGGATAAACTGGAAAGAATGGAAAGATTGCCGATGTCGGCAGAGAAGAGAAAGGATCTGATAAAAATGTTTTTGCCAGGTATCATCACCTGCATTCTCATCTACACATTCGTAACCATTTTCCGCGACATCAGGGATAACTTTAGCGCAGACATGTGGAAGGAAATGGGCTACCTGAACCAGCCGGCACTTTTCTCGAAGACAGAAACTCCCATCACCATTGTTATACTTATAGTTATCGGCAGCATGACTTTGCTCCGTAAAAATTTTACTGCATTTATGCTCAATCACCTGATTATTGTAGCAGGGTTTGTGTTGGCAGGTGTATGTACCTGGCTATTTAGCAAAAATGGTGTGCAACCGTTTTGGTGGATGACCTTAACAGGGCTCGGATTGTATATGGTTTACATTCCCTTCAATGCAGTTTTTTTTGAACGTATGATCTCGAGCTTCAGGTTTACCGGTAATGTTGGCTTTCTCATATACATCGCCGACTCATTCGGCTACCTGGGAAGTGTGGCTGTGTTGTTTAGCAAAGAAATCTTTAAAGTGCAGCTCAACTGGGTGCAGTTTTTCTCCAATAGCGTGATGGTGCTTTCTGTTGCGGGTGTGGTATTAACTGCTTATTCTGCTTTTTACTTTTGGCGAAAGGAGCGCCGGATGTTTGGCGTAGAAAAGGAGGAACGAATATCGTCTGCGGTAAATGGCGTTTAGGGGAGGCTGCCAAGTTTCGCTGCTATCCCATAGTCAAGAAAGGCTAATTGAAAGGATGGTTTAGCGACTTCATCGTCGTACGCTATGGTCTTACAATGGTTATGCTGCAGGGTTTGTTAGTCGCGGCGATGGCAATGGTTATAAGGCTGGCGGATAAGTGAAAAGGATTTTGTGCTTCAGTATATAGATCGAAAAATAGGTGCAGTTTCTTCCAGCGGCCTTACTTGCTCACTATATTGTGCCCTTTCTTGACGATTGACTGGCTCTGTTCCTTCAGCCGCAGCACTTGCAACCTGGCTTGTTCCACAGATATCGGCAGCTTCTTTCGTTGTTGTGTCATAGTATTCAAAACCCCCATCTCGTTCTTCACCCATGAATCTCCTAAGTATCTCCGGGTAATGTTCTTCCATTTAGTGGTGGGTGATTTCATAAATTGCCTTGTAACTAACAATAATGGTAAAGAAATTTTAAGTTCTTCGACCTCACGCCTTTAAATGCTGCCTCGAACAGAATTACGAAAGCACAAACCAAATACTCCCCTACAAACGCAACCTTTTCGATTGTTTTTGCTTTTTCTTTTTAAGTAATTGGTGAGGTATATAATTACTCTCCCTTACAGGGTTTAATAGTTCTAACCATGGACTATCCACTGATTTTTTCATTTCATCAGCAACACTTTTCTCCTCTACTTTAGTAACGTTTAATCCTATCTTCTGAGCCTGCTGATTAAGTTGTTTTTGCTGAAGACCTTCAAACTTCTCCATAATAGCTTTTGCGCTGTATTCTTTCCCGATGTCACTACCATTAAACACGGTTTTATTGATATGATCTATATAGGTAAGGCCGTACACAATTCCTTGTGCATTCTGTCTAACCGCTACATGTATGCCTTCTTTTCCAAGTTGATTTAAGAAGGAGTTCACGTCTCTTTGCCCTTTGAACATTACCCAATCTATTTTAACTTTTAAAGTCCTTTTGTGCTCCTGTCTCAGCACTTCATTTTGCTTGAACTTTTGCTCTAAAAATGCAAGGGTAGGTTTACTGTAAAAAGCACTTGCCTTTATAGGCGTTCCAATCTTATTACCATTATCATCTAACGCTGTATAAACTAAACCTCTTTTTTGATACATGGTCGTATCTTCCTTTCCTCTGTCTGCCACTACATTATACTGCTTCAATACTGCATTAAGTTCTGGTAGCGATGTGTACTTATACTGGTTGACAACAACATCCAGAACATTTGTAATTGCTTGCTTAGTTTGCGTTTTGCCATATTGAACTTTCTGTACGCTTAGTTTTAATTGATTTTCCTGCTTCTGGCCTCGCCCTTCTGCTTGTGTTAATCCGAATTTTAATTCAATAGCTTTGCGAGCCTTTTCAGATTGATTTCGACCAATGTTATTCATTTCGATTTTGCTGCCATCTTTTTGAATATTGGTGCTTACAATATGAACATGAGGATGACCGGCATCGTGGTGCCGATACACCAGGTACGGCTGCTTTTCAAAGCCAATTCCCTGCATATAAGTTTCAGCAATAGCACATAGCTTTTCTTTGTTCAATTGATCACTCTCGTGAAAGTTTAAAGAGATATGAACACTGTTCGCTTTTACCCGTTCGTTGAGCTCTGCCTGATGCTCCAGCCGGTGCAGCTTATCGTAGAAATTTAGGGCTTCCAAATCCTTTGGATAATTTACTGAATGGATACATTCAGCTACCTTCAATTGCACTTTCTTTTCATTGTAATTTAATGACCTTGAAAGGCTTTGTGTCCTCTTAATTCTCGCTACCATTTTTCCGCAAATTGATTGATACGATTTTTGATTTCTTCCACCTTATTCAGGAAGATTTCATGGTTCAAATAATGCTTCAAAACCCATTCTCTGAACTCCGGTATTGTGTCCAAAATATGAAGCTTGTGAACTGCCTGGTTATAGTTGTTTCCGATTGCACTTAGTTCGTTTCTTAGCTCAATCATCTCTGCCATAAAGTCGTCCAGCGATTGGTTACGTGTTAGTACTGTTACCTTACCTGTTAGTAAAACTTTCCTCAAGTAGTCGCTAAACTTTCTGCAAGTCGTGGCTTTAAATCTGCTGTTTAACTGCTCCCATTCTCCTGCTGTTAGCCTCAAGGTTATAACCTTTGTACGGTTGTCTTTTGTCTCTTGCATCACTTTTTCATTTTCACTTTTTTAAAAATTATCTTCTTTCTTCTGAGTGAGTACCTGCTTTCAATTGGCTGAGTAACTGGCCTTTCAATTGTCTTTTTCTTTCCCCTGCGACTTCGGAGCGAAAGGGGTTAAATTTCGTTTGTATTACAAACGGACATTTAACCAAGTGCAATGAAAAAGCACTTTAAATTTGGTTCTTGTATAACGGAAACCCTATAAGAATTAGAAGCTGGGGTTGCTATATAT
>MWYU01000541.1 GCA_002050375.1 Chitinophagales bacterium 62-2 | reverse complement strand
TAATTACCCGATTTTAATGGAAGGTATTCATTGCACATCTTTATTAAATGATCCACGCTTCAAGAAACGAAAATGTTTTGTTCGCCTTCATAATGTTGAACATATCTACTACAAAAATCTTTTCACCTGTTCAATTCTTTTATAAAACAATTATCAACATTAACAGGTTTTTTTCCTTCCTAATAAATTTAATGTTAGGCTATCCTGCATTGAAACAATATTTTTGCGCTATAACTTAAGTGAAATGGCTGAGTCAATTGTAACAATTAAAAACGCTAATATATACCAGGGAAGCAACCTCATTTTACAGGATGTGAACATTAACGTTAACAAAGGTGAGTTCGTTTACCTTGTAGGAAAAACCGGAACAGGTAAGAGTAGTTTACTGAAAACTATGTATGGAGACTTACCCCTAAGAGAAGGCGAGGGAATAGTTGCAGGGTATGATCTTAGGCAAATGGATTGGAAAAAAGTGCCTTTTCTTCGTAGATCGTTAGGAGTTGTTTTCCAGGATTTTCAATTGCTTACTGACCGTAATGTGCATGAGAATTTGAAATTTGTTTTAAAGGCTACCGGTTGGAAGGATGATAAATTGATGGAAGAAAAAATAAACGATGTTTTAGATAAAGTTGGACTTAAAAGTAAAAGTTTTAAAATGCCTTTTGAAATGAGCGGGGGCGAGCAGCAAAGAGTTGATATAGCACGGGCATTATTAAATTCTCCCAAGCTTGTTCTTGCGGATGAGCCGACCGGCAACCTTGACCCGGAAACAAGTGAAGAAATTATGCAGCTATTATTTCAAATTGCTAAGGATTTTAATACCACTGTTATAATGGCCACTCACGATTATATTGTTATTAATCGTTATCCTGCCCGGATGTTGAAAACTGAAAGAGATCGTGTGTTTGACAGTGCAGCCGTAACTGCTTAACATCATCTACAAGCAGAACTTATTCTTCTTCCCAAATCTTTTTTACTAACTTTTTAGCATTTGCTTCATTATTATACATGCCATCTAACAATAGGTGTCTCGCTTCAATATCCTTAGCAGCGAATGGCTGATGATACAGATGTTTTATGGCAGCTTTAAAACTTTTGGTATCAGATGCAATATGGCAAGCGGGTTCAAGGTTTGTTCCATTAACTGTCGATTCATTTACCAGGCAAAATCTGCCATTGAATAAGGCATTAATAAGTTTAAGTTTAATGCCGGTATTATTAAAAGATGGAAGGATGTTGATTTGCGCTTTTTCTATCATATCCTGCATTTCTTTCTCAACAGGATTTGCAACGATGCAGGTGTTCGTTTTCTTCTCTGCCAGGGAACTTAATCTGGCAGGTGGATTTTTTCCAGCTATCACAAAAGGTATATCCAAATTATCAAACACTTCTGTCAGTAACCATATTGCCGCCTTTTCATTTTCAGGTACACTTAAGTCTCCCTGATATAAACAGAAGGTGCCTTTACCTTCGTGGCTATTAACTTTCCAATCAGGCAAAAACAAAGGCAAATATTCTATGTTCGTACATCCCAGTTTTTTGTATACATCCGCATCCTTAGGTATAACTGAGAAAAAAGCGGCTTTATCAGCAATTGATTTTTCATAGGGGAGGAGCAATCTGCTTTCGAGCAGGCAGTAAGTTTTTTTTATAAGCGAATTCGAACTGGTGAAAAGATTTTTGTAGTAGATATGTTCAACATTATGAAGGCGAACAAAACATTTTCGTTTCTTGAAGCGTGGATCATTTAATAAAGATGTGCAATGAATACCTTCCATTAAAATCGGGTAATTATCCTGCAAAAGCCAGCCAAGTAACACTTCATTTTTCCGGCTCGCAACAATATACGGTAGCTTCAATGAAAAGCCTTTAAGGCCTTGTGCTCTTTTGTAGTAATAAACATTTTCGCAATATTCGTTCAACGCAGGTTGTTCGCCACGCCCATACTCGAAACAATGTAAATGAATTTTTACCCCTTGTTGCTTTAGTGCAGGAAGCTTATAGAACAAATCGAAAACGCCCCCATAATCAACGGGGTAGGGAACGTTTAAACAAACAATATGCAGGTGTTTTTCCAAATAAGATAAAGGTATTTTTTAATACGGTACTGTTTAAACTGCACTTCTCTTACTATCAACTAAAAATATTTTTGTAAACTTCTATGAGTAGTTTTTCTTCTGTACTCCAATTCAATTCTTCACGTGCTCTTAAACAGTTTTGCTGTATATTCTTATATAAAACATCATTTGCAAGTAAATTGTTTACTGCAGCAGCGATTGTACTTACTTCTGTATTCTCAATCAAATAAGCTACGCCGTATTTTTTATTAATAGATTCATACTCAGGATAGGCGACGCATACCTGCGGTACACCGGCCATTATATAATCAAAAAAACGGTTAGCAAGGGAATAGTATTGATTGAGGCCTGTATTTTCAAACAACATAATAGCGATGGAAGCCGTTGGTGTAAGCTGCCGTAGTTCTCCTGGTAGAACATATCCTCTCAATTCCACTTTATGTTGAACATGATGTTTTGTAATCAGGCCTTGCACCGTGGTGAAAAAATTTCCATTACCACATATAACCAACCTCGCATTTATGTGTTTCATAGCAGGAATAAGCGTTTCAAAACTTCGCCCTTCATTAACCGCTCCCTGGTAAATAATAAAAGGATCTTCTTTATTTGGAGCCGGGAAAATTTCAATAAATTTTGGTAGGTTTCTTACTATGGCGTAATCAACTTTGTATCTTCTTTTTAATTCTTCGGCTATGAAAACGTTTACAGTGTATCCGGATTTGAATTTGGGCACTGCGTACTTCTCTACCTTCAGCCATAACTTCTGAATTGAGGGACGGGTAATTATTTCTTTTTGTTCAGTAAATAATTCGTGCGCATCGTAAACACGTTTTTTGTTTCTGAATTTCGATACAAAATAGCAAGGTAAAATAGTGTCGAGGTCTATTGCACAAATGCAATCCGCAGGATTTAATAACAAGTGGAAAAATAACCTGAGATTGAATTCGAGGTACATTAATTTACCCTTTGTGAACTTGCTATTAAGTCGCTTCTGATGATAAGATTGAGGGGTTAGGGCAATGGAGTTGCTTAATTTTCTGCCCACTAAGGTTACCTTATAACCTGCCCCTGCTAATGAGGAACATATTCGTTGCATCCTTTGGTCGTAAGATAAATCGTTAATTACGGTAAAGGTGATGCTTTGCAAATCTTACAAGGTTTATCAGCAAATATAATGTTAGGAGGTTTTAGGATACTTACAAGTGCTTCATAAGCTTTTCAACCCACTTCGATTGATGACATGCTTTTGGGTTTTAGGACGTTATAAACTTGTAAATGTGAAGGAATATAAAACCTTTAAAATTTATTAGAATTCCAATTATTAGTTGCAATCTATTACTTGTGCAGAAGGGAGAATTGATCAGATGGTTACAAATAGTTTTTTACTATAAGTTCAGCTCCGCAAAATTTTAAGATCAAAAGAAAAACCAGGAAGAACATCTTCGCCTGAACTGATATTATCAAAGCCTGCAGAGGATTCGAAGCTTTTGCCTTTTTGTTCTTTCAGGTTCCAGTTATTAAGAGCGGCATAAACTTGTCCGTTTTGATAAGAAGAATGTAATCCGGAAGGCAGCATAATTAATATTTGATGATTCTCGTCCCTTTCAATTTCAAATGTTTGTTAGCAGCACAAAACTTGAAGAACTCGTTTTCGCTCATGCTTTCTTTTTCAGGTCACTCAAGCGGTATATAAGTATTCCAGAACATAATAAGTGTTGTATTCAAAATAATACAGTTTTTAAATTTACTACTTAGCCGGGTATCTTTCCCTCATCTGCCGGTCCACCATCCAGTTGGGATACGGCTTTGGATGTTCGCTAACTGTATTGAGTTCCTGCAAATCTGCCGAAGCGATCTCTATTTTGGCAGAGTGGATATTTGAGCGTAGTTGTTCAGGTTTTTTGGCACCAATAATAGTACTGGTAACACCTTTTTGTTGTCGCACCCATGCAAGTGCAACTTCTGCTGCAGAAACATTAAAATCTTTGCCAATTCGTATTAATACATCTATAATATTGTATGCTCTTTCTTTATCAATAATCGGAAAGTCAAAAGTATCCCTTCGCGATTGCCCGCCGGTATTTGTTTGTTCTCTTGTAAACTTGCCAGATAAAAATCCACCTGCCAAAGGACTCCATGGTAAAAAGGCTAGGTGCTGATCGGTTGTTAAGGGTAGAACGTCGTTTTCAACATCCCGGTTTGCTGCTGAATAAAAATACTGCATTGCCACAAACTCATGCCAGCCCTGTTTTCTTGCAATGCCCAATGCTTTCATTACCATCCATGCAGGCCAGTTACATACTCCAATGTATCTTACTTTCCCGGTAAGTACAATGTCATGTAAGCTATGCATAACCTCTTCAACTGAAGTAAGCTCGTCTACACCATGCACATATAATAAATCAACATGCTCCATCTTAAGCCGGCCAAGACTTTCATCCATAGACTGAAAAATATGATACCTCGATAAGCCAATAGGATTAATACCTTCCCTCATCCTTCCTCTTACTTTTGTAGCTATAAAAAGATCGTTGCGGTTAATTCCTGCCTGCCTTAACCCTTCTCCAAGCAATTGTTCCGAAAGTCCATTCGAGTAAACATTCGCGGTATCAATAAAATTTATCCCTGAGTCAACCGTTATTTTCAATAATTCAATTACCTCATCCTGCTGAACCTTTCCTATTGCTTCCCAATGACCTTGTCCGCCAAATGTCATTGTACCAAAACAAAGTTCACTTACCAGCACGCCGGTATTTCCCAGTACATTATATTTCATATTCACTTCAAAGTTTAGATTTTTATTGAAATCTTTTAAATTTACATGCCAGGGTAAAAGAAGAAGTGATAGCGGTTTTCTTCCTTACCCCCTTCTAAATACAACTCTTTCTTAAACTTTTCCACAAAATTTACAAAATTATCCACCATTTTTTTTGTGTTATACTCGATACTGTTATCTTTGCGCTCCCAAAAATATGTCGAAACAAGCACTGATTAAACAGGATGGTTCTATAATTGAAGCCCTTTCAAATGCAATGTTTAGGGTAAAGCTCGAAAATGGTCATGAAATTATTGCAACCATTAGTGGTAAAATGAGGATGCATTACATTAGAATATTACCGGGTGATAAAGTAGGTGTTGAAATGAGTCCTTACGATTTAACAAGAGGAAGAATTATTTTCAGATATAAATAATTTATGTTATAGGTACAACTTAAGCATGAACGCTGAATAAGAAAAATTATATACTTAAGTCAGCAATATAAAAAGGGTCAGTTAGATAAAATTGAAAAGTTATAACATTATGAAAGTAAGAGCATCAATTAAAAAGCGCAGTACAGATTGTAAAATTGTTAGGAGAAAAGGGAAGCTTTTTGTTGTAAATAAGAAAAATCCCAGGTTCAAACAACGCCAAGGGTAAGATTAGGGCAGTTAACAGAAGATAGAAGAGAGTTATGTAGCAGTTGAAATCTGAAATCAAGAAATCTAAAAATTAGAAATTAAATATGGCTCGTATTGCCGGTATAGATTTACCAAAAAATAAAAGGGGTGAAATAGGGTTGACATACATTTATGGTATTGGCTTGTCGACTGCACAATATATTTTAGATAGTGCAGGAATTGACAGGAATAAGAAAGTTCATCAATGGAACGACGAGGAGCAGACAGCTATTCGGAATACTATCAACAACGAAATTAAGGTAGAAGGTGCTTTACGCAGCGAAGTTCAAATGAGTATTAAGCGACTACTTGATATTGCATCTTACCGAGGCTTGCGTCATCGTAAGGGATTACCAGTTCGCGGACAACGCACCCGGACTAACAGCCGTACAAGAAAAGGAAAGCGTAAAACAGTTGCGGGTAAAAAGAAGGCACCTAAGAAATAATATTTTTAAATTTCGAATTTTGACTTTCGAAATTTCATTTATAAAAGTCTTCGGATCTGCTTAGAAGCAGGGAGAGGCTATATTAACAGACGATGACCTATGACAATGGAACCGAAATGGCGCAGCACAAGCGCTTTACCAGGCATACTAAAATACAGGTCTATTTCACTCATCCCTACAG
>MWYU01000575.1 GCA_002050375.1 Chitinophagales bacterium 62-2 | reverse complement strand
TCATTACTTTCATCGTTCATTTTTAAAAGTTGTGCAAATATAACCTGTGGCAAACCTGCAATGAATATTTTTTCTAAAGCGACAGACGTTATGTGCACGGACTTACTTATATAATTTTAAAGACTTCAATTTTCGAGGTGTACATATATTTTGGTCAAAGTTTTTCACTGACTAAAAAAGTTCAGGCATTTTTTGAGTGATGAAAACTAATAAAAGAAGAGTAGAAAAAGGCGTGGTCATTATACTGGTTCATTTGCTAAAAATGCTTTAGACATCAAAAAATCTAATATTAAATTAGCACTAACTGATAATGAGAAGTTAGTTGAGATGTTTGAAAAAGTTGAGTTAGGTGCTGTTGCTAAAACTGTCTATAAACCTAACCTGACATTTTTTGAATAGTACCCCGGGAGTTTTAAGTTTATTCATGGATCAGGGTTTTACCCTTACAAACACATGTTTTATCCTTCCTTTACCGGTTTCTCTTTCATCAATTTCAAATTGATTAAGGCTTTTAATAAAGGGAACTAATTTTTTAAAGCCATAATTTCTTGGGTCGAAGTCGGGCTGTTTCTTTAAAAGCTGGTTGCCCAGGTCTCCTAAAAAAGCCCAGCCTAACTCATCAGCAACATCGCTAATGCTTCCTGCTATTAATTTAATTAAATCGTTGTCAATTGTTTTAATTGTTGCCCCAACAGGGGCAACATCGAAATTGGTATCTTCAACAGAAGGGTTTTCAATTGTTGTACTTTCATTAAGACTATTCTCACCGGGAACATTCTCAAATACATTTCCAACCGGTACCTTTTCAAATAGTGTGTTTTTAGCAGGTGTTGTTTCAGGAGGTACCTTTTCAATTGCCCTGCTTTTGTTTCGTGCCTTTTTTGGCTTAGGTAATGGAATTGCTGCCGGTATTTCTTCAGGTTGCTTCCGTAATATTTCTAAATAAATAAATTTATCACAAGCCGATATTAGGGCTGCAAGTGTTTTCCTTTCACCGATGCCAATAACTTTCATACCTGCTTCTCTAAGCCGTATGGCTAATCTTGTAAAATCGCTATCGCTCGATACAATGCAAAATCCATCAACCCTTCCTGAATATAAAATATCCATCGCATCAATTATCATAGCCGAGTCACTTGAATTCTTGCCTGTTGAGTAACTATATTGTTGAATAGGTGTAATAGCATTATCGAGAAGAACTTTTTTCCAGCCGGCGAGTGTTGGCCTTGTCCAGTCAGCATAAATTCTTTTAAACGTGGGGGTTCCATACTTTGCAATTTCTCCAAGCATTTCCTTTACGTTAGCAGCAGGTATGTTATCTGCATCAATCAATACTGCCAGCCGTAAATCTTTTATTGTTTCCATACAGCAATTATGCTTTATTGATAAGCAAGTTAGTTCATAAAAGTAACTGCAACTTTGTTAAGAAATAAGCATAGCGTAACAGGAGAAAAACAAAAAGCCGGGCTTAAAAGTCCGGCCTGAAGTATAGTTATTATTCAAAAGTTATTTAAAAGTATCCTTGCTATCCACGATCCTGACATTCTTCACATTTAATTTATAGTTGGCTACTTGAGCATCTTCATCTACAACGTCTTTTGGTAAACCTTCTTTTACAAGGTTTGAATAACTCATAGGTGAAGGAGTGTTTGCCTGCAGAGCAGCAGCTAAAGGAGCGGCTTCACTATCATCAGTAATAATTGTTACATACATATTATTTACCTGCCAATATTTTTTTATTGCACGGTTTACATCATCAACTGTAAGCTTAGCAATTAAGGCATCCATCTCTTTTATGTAATCATTGCGTCCGTAAAACTTTGAGTCCATCATAAAGCCCAATTGCTTTTCAGGAGTTTGAATGTATAATTTATTGTAGCTGCGCAAAAAAGTCCTTGTCTTTTCAAAATCATCCTTAGTCATTCCATTTTTTATAAGATTATCAACTTCACGAATGGCAAGGCGCAAAGCAAAGTGGGCATGGCCTACATTTATATCTTTCAGTTCAGTATACTGTTGTTTAAGCCCTTCAGCAATTTGCACCGGACGTATCCATAAAGAAAAATAGTTTGAGCTGCGCGGCACACCGGGAACGGGAAGCATATTACCCCCGCCGTTTTCATACCACTCAATATATGAATAATCTCCATAGTTCATCGAACGTACAGTTCTTATTTTATCCATTAATCTGCCATAGCTTTTACGATGCTCGCCTAAATAAGAGTTGGCTACAATTAAAGCAGCAAAGTCATCACTGCTGCGGGTAATAGCCAAAGGAGCACCGGTGAAAATAGCTGAACCCAAGGCATCTGTTTTAGATACGATCTCAACATGAACCCCATCGGGAATTGTAGCAGCACCGGGTGCAGGCAATGCAGGTTTTGCCGCAGGAAGCTGTTGCATATCATTCCTCAACTGTGCTAAAAAAGCAGGTGTATAATTACCGGCAATGCCTATGGTCAAGTTGCTTTGTGTAAAGAAGTTTTTATAATGCTGTTTTACATCATCCAAAGTAATTGAGGAAACCCCGGGAGATGTACCCAGGATCATGTGCTGGTAATTTGTACCTCTGAATAGTAAATCTTCGAGCGCTAATTTGCTATACTCCTCGTCCTGCGAAGCACGAACTAACTGATCAACATAGTTCTGTTGATTCAATTTTACCCTTTTAAAATCTTCGTCGGCGAAAGAAGGCGTAAGTATCAAACCCTTTACAACAGGATAAAATTTATCCAGAAAATCTTTATGCACTTCAAACGTAAAAGTAGTTACCTCTTTATCTACATTAGAAGAGTAACCAGCAGCCATAGGATAAATAAATTCCCTGATTTGCCTGTTAGTCATAGTACTTGTACCGCCCGATGTAATTGTTCTTGCTGTAGTATAAGTTAACCCTTCTTTGCCTTTAGAATCGGTAATAGAGCCATTACGAAACATCAGTTTTATAATGATCTTATTTGATAGAGGCTGCTTTAATTCAATCACCTGCTGGCTTTGGGCAACTAAAGCGGCAGCCATAAAAAATGTAAGCAATAAAAAACCGTATTTTATTTTTTTCATGTTGTAGATGTCTTTTCAGTTAATATTTATTTCACCCCACCTTCATCGTTAGGACCAATGGTTGCAACAGTAAGTGATTGCGGAACAAAATATTTTTTAGCAACACGCATTATATCCTGCGCTGTTACCTGTTCAAATAATCCATAAAAACTATTAACCGTTTCAGGATTGCCGGTTAGCCATACTGCCTGAGCGACAGTACCTGCAATATCATCAGGATTGTCGAGGCTCATGGCAAAACTGTATTTTATACGGGATTTAGTATCAGCAAGTTTCTTTGCATCTACAGGTGTGGTTTTAGCGGTTTCCAATACTTTTGCAATCTCATCTTTTACGTATTGCATATCTTCTGCCTTTACAATTGAAGCACCAATGCTTACCAGGTTAGGATCACGTGTTGATTGAGCGCCTGCAAAAATGTTACGCACTCTCCTTTCTTTAACCACCAGCGTTTGATACAAATCGGAGGTTTCAGAAAAGAAGATAGACGAAAGAATATTAATTGCCGGAAGATCTATTTCTTTATCTGAAAAGGCGGGCCCACGGTAACCAAGCCTTAAATACGGCGGATATGCTGCATTTTTTATATGCACATACTTTGTTTCGGTTTGCGGAGGCTCGGTTTGTATTGTTGGCTTATAATTGCCACGCTTCCAATTGCCGAAATATTTTTGTGCATAGCTGTTTACATCATCCTGCTTTACATCTCCTACTACAATAATGGTTGTGTACTCGGGGCGGTAAAAGCGGTCGAAGAATGTTAATGAATAATCGTACTGGTTAGGCATATCAACCACGTCTTTAAAAAAGCCCATAGTCGTATGCTTATAAGTATGATTTTTAAAAGCTGTATCCATCATCTTTTCGTTCAACTGTAATGGAGGACTTGCAGAGTTTTTTGTGTACTCGCCTTTAACAGCGCCCGCTTCAGTTTTAAAATCATGCTGAGAATATTTGAGGTTCTGAAAGCGGTCAGCTTCTACCTCAAACATCTTACTGAGCATGGCTGCATTACCGGTCATATGATAAACCGTACGATCTAATGAAGTGTTGGCATTAGCCGAAGCTCCTATAGATTTCAGAACTTCGTCGTAAGCTTCTTTAGAATATTTTTCGGTTCCTCTAAACATCATGTGCTCGAAGAAATGAGCGAAGCCGGTTTTACCAACTTCAACTTCTTCGCGTGAGCCTGCCCTTACAACAATATAGAGCGCAGCCAAACCGGGGCTGTTAAAAGGAACTGTTACTACATTAAGCCCGTTCGCTAATTGCTTTTGCTGAATAGGAAATGGCAGAATTTTGCCAGAGGATTTTTGTGAGAAAACTGCACTTGTTGCTAATACAAACAGTAGTAAAAACGACAGAAATTTTGTTTTCATGAAATGTATTAATGGTAAGATTGTTTATAAATAATGTTTGCTAATTTAGGGTGTTACGGGTAACCGGCATTACCGTTTGTAGAAAAAATAACAAACAATTTTTACCAAGACCTCATTGATTATTGCTGCAACATTCTTGATGCTGTTTGAACTGGCGGCCCCGAGGACTTCTTTTTCTGATGTTGATTGAAGTAAGTTGTTGCTTTATTGATGCAGCGGTTTCTATCAACCTTTATTTCATTGATAATTTTGTCTCATCACATTTGTTATATAGGCAAATCGAAAACACATTTGATGCAAGCGGTAATTAAATATCACTCAAAACACCGGAATATTATTATTCGGTTTATTTACAGCTATGTTCTACAGCATCAGCGAGTGAAGTTTAGGTTTGTTAATACCCAATCCTTACTTTTCTTTTGTTAGCTCACTTTCAGACTTTAGTACTTCCGAACCGTTCTGTTGCTCTATTAAATAAGCAGGCTCTTCTTTGCTTGCATTACGCTTAACTTCCGTTCCTTTTATTTTCTTTGTTACAGGCTTTTCAAACGCTTCCTTAATCTTTCCTTCGGCTGTAGATTTTCCCCATTTCCATGATACTTTTTCACCCTTTTTCATAATTAAAAACTTTAATGAATTTATTCTATAAATAATCTTACATAAATGAATTATGATAAGGACATACCAATAAAAGCCTGCCCCATTTGTTGAAAAAATATTTTGAAAAGCAAGGGAAAAATAAACAGGATGGAAAGAATGCGGAAAAGAAGTCTACATTTTAAATTTAAAGACTCTACTCTTTATTTATCTTCTTTGCCCTTAATGAAGTCACAACTTCTCTAATTAAAAGTGCCGCCAATGCTCCAATTGCAAAAATTGATATAAACTGAATTAGTCTTATGTTTTCATTTCCCTTTAGCCTGGAGTAGTTTACAACCGATAACATAAGTACTACAGCAATTATAATTCTTCTTCTCTTTTCCATTAGTCCATGCTTAATGATTTAATTTATGTTGTACAAGTCCCTTTTTACTTTTTCTAAATGATATAAAAAATTGAAAAATCCCTAAAAGTAAATATGCTATTGGTAATGCTTTTTTCCCTAAATGGAAAAAGTCAAAAGCTACAATTAAAGATAAAATACCTTCTATTGCAAAAAATACCCCGTCTATCCACGGTGCTTTTCTTTCAATAAGCGGATGGAATAATGCAATAGAGAGAAATACAAGTCCTGCAATTGCAAATGGGATGTAAGTATCGTGCCCGCCTTCATACTTTTCATACGCATGAATAAGAATTACAATTCCGGCTAAAATGTGTGCAATGCGTTTACGCTTCTGTTTGTTTTTAAAAAATTGCTTTAATATCATTTGCTGAAATAAGAAGGTTTATAAAAATTGCGGTCTACACTTCCCACTCCTTACGCATCTTTCTCGAAAGCAATTTATTCGCCTCCTTATCTTTTTTAAACTCTTCTTTCTTTGGATCCCATCGTAAAGGGCGGTTTAATTCGTAAGCTATATTACCAATGTTACATACCGTGGCGCTGCGGTGGCCGGTTTCTATATCCGAGACAGGCAGGCTGCGTTTGCGAATGGCGTTTAAAAAATCTTTGTAATGATTATCGCTGTTGTAAACATGTTTTTCATTCTCCCCTATTACCTTATCTTTTATTGTTGCAGGAGTAGTTAGAAGGCTGCCTCTTTGAAC
>MWYU01000586.1 GCA_002050375.1 Chitinophagales bacterium 62-2 | reverse complement strand
GAACAGGTCGGCGTCAAATGATTTTTTGAAGGTAAATGTTTTAATGAACCGGCATAATCCCAAATATATACGTCCTCTCAATAATGAAGTAAATGATGTTTTTAATCCGGAGAAAAATAAGGCTTTTAGATACGGTACTGCAAAACGGTGGATACTAAAAGATAATGGTAAACTTATTGGAAGAATAGCTGCATTTACAAGCTCGAAGTATATTAATAAAGGCGATACTTACCCTGTTGGCTCATGTGGTTTTTTTGATTGTATTGATGACCAGAAAGCTGCTGATCTTTTATTTAATACTGCTAAACAGTGGCTTCAGCAAAACGGGACTCAGGCAATGGATGGCCCTGTAAATTTTGGTGAAAGAGACAAATGGTGGGGCCTGATGGTTGAAGGCTTTGATGAAGAGCCAATGTATGGAATTTCCTATAATCCCCGATATTATGAGCAGTTGTTTGAAGAGTATGGTTTTCAAAACTTTTATAACCAGTATTATTATTCGCTTGCCGTGTATGGAACGCTAAGCGAAAAATATGCAGAGAGGCATGCAAAGTTTGCTGCTAAGCCTGACTACAAATTGCTGCATATTAATAAAAGTAACCTCTCCAAATTCGCCAAAGACTTTGCTACAGTTTATAATGCCGCATGGTCGCAACACGAGGAGGCAAAGGAAATAAGTTATGAGAAAGCGCTTGCTTTATTCAATAAAATGAAGCCTATAATGGATGAAAAGCTGGTGTGGTTTGCTTATTATAAAGATGATCCTATTGGTGTATGGATTAATATCCCCGACCTGAACCAGTACTTTAAATACCTGAACGGCAAGTTTGGCTTGTGGCAGAAGCTTCATTTGCTTATACTGCAAAAAACAAAACCCAGCAATAAAATAAACGGAGTTGCGTTTGGAATTGTGCCAAAGTTTCAGGCATTAGGTATTGATGCTTTTATGATCTACGGAGGCGCAACTGTTATTCGTGAAAAAGGAGGTTACAAATTAATTGAGATGGGATGGGCTGGTGATTGGAACCCAAGAATGGTTGGGATATACAAAGCAATTGGCGGAACACAAAGCAGGCGCATGGTTACTTACCGGTATAATTTTGATAGAAGCAGGCTATTTGAAAGGCATCCCGTTGTGTAAGAGAAATCTGTAGCAGGTGTAGTTTGAATTTTGTAATGCCGGATAGTCCTTTATTCAATTCTGGACAAATTGTATAAAACCTGAGTGGTTATGGTGATTATCTTGGATCTTTCCATATTAGTTTCTCATTTGTTTTTTTGTTTTTAAAGTCTGTACATTTTCTATCTCCTCCACCTGTAATGCCTCCATCGGGGCTACAAATTAAATTACAGTTGCTATCAAATAACTGGTTATACTGGTCACAACAATCAGATGTGATATAATAAACAATTTGCTCGTTGTATGTATACTGAGTAATAGATGCAGGAGGATTAAATCTGGGTTTATTTTTTAGATCTTTTATCTTATCCTGAATACAAATTGGAATAGAAGAGTCGGCATTTGGAATAGAAAGGCCTGTATTTTTTTTCTCACAACCGTAAAACAAGTTTATCAATAATGAAAGTAAAAGAGTTTTCATGTGTAAAGATTTACGGGGTGACATTCATTCCGTTTAAAACGTTGCATGTGAGTTTAGAGTGTGAGTTTTTGAGTTTCAAAGGTAGCGGCAACTTATTTAGATATTGGTTCAGGAAACAATGTTTGTTGTAGTAAGTTCCTAGCAACTTCAACATCTTCTTCTAAAAAATAAATCACAACCCATCCTCCTTCATGTGCATAAACACCCTTTCCCTCAACCGTAAACTTTGCTAATTTTACCCCTTCAACCTAACATTAGGAAAGCGGATTATGGATAAATTCATTGTTTCGGCACGCAAATACAGGCCGCAAAATTTTAATACGGTTGTGGGACAATCTCACATTACCACGACCCTTAAAAATGCAATTAGGAACCAACAGCTGGCGCACGCATTTTTGTTTTGCGGTCCTCGCGGTGTGGGTAAAACTACCTGTGCACGTATCTTGGCAAAAACCATTAACTGCCTAAACCTTACTGCAGATGGTGAGGCTTGCAACACTTGTAATTCGTGTGTTTCATTTGACCAGGGAACTTCCCTCAATATTCATGAATTGGATGCAGCCAGCAACAACTCAGTTGATGATATACGGGCATTGGTAGAACAGGTACGTTTTGCTCCACAGGCAGGTAAATACAAGGTGTATATCGTTGATGAGGTCCACATGTTAAGTGCAAGTGCCTTCAATGCGTTTTTAAAAACATTGGAAGAACCTCCTTTGTATGCAATTTTTATTTTAGCCACCACAGAAAAACATAAAATACTTCCTACCATACTTAGCCGATGCCAGATTTTTGATTTTAAGCGTATTACTAATAATGATACCGTTGAGCATTTAAACGAAATTGCAGACAAAGAAGATATAAAAGCAGAGAAAGCTGCATTACAAGTGATAGCTCAAAAGAGCGAAGGCTGCATGAGGGATTCTTTAAGTATTCTTGACAAGATTGTCAGCTTTACCAATGGCAACGTTACTTATCGAAATACACTTGAACACCTTAATATTCTTGATCATGATTACTATTACAAGCTGTTGCAAACGCAGTTGGACGAGGATATGGCGGGGTCCATTTTGTTGTATGATGAAATAAACCGCAAAGGGTTTGAAGGCGACTTGGTTTTAAACGGGTACGCCGAATTTATACGCAACATATTAGTTTGTCAAAACCCTAAGGCGGCAACCTTACTTGACGTTGTAGAGGGTTTGCAATCTAAATATATTGAAACTGCAAAAAAGGTTAGCGCTGCTTACTTGGTAAGCGCATTAAATATATTAAA
Organism: Chitinophagales bacterium 62-2; assembly: GCA_002050375.1. GTDB lineage: Bacteria > Bacteroidota > Bacteroidia > Chitinophagales > Chitinophagaceae > Segetibacter. Next base: position 23,905 of record MWYU01000586.1, on the reverse strand, counting down.
CGAAGCTGAGATTAATTATAAAATGGCTCGTAACAAAAGACTTCATGTTGAAATGGCTTTAATAAAACTTAGCTTTCTACAACAAGCCATTCAGTTATCTTATAATAATGAGAGCGGTGCTCTGATAAAAAAAAAGCGGGTTAACGGGCCGATAGCAGTTAAGGCAGAACCTCTGCAATCATTACAAATTAAATCTTTAGTTGCAAGCAACAATAATCCTTTATTGGAAGCAAAATTGTATGTTGAGCCAAAGCTTGCAGTTAATAGAGTTTCAGAAGCAAAGCCAGTGATACAAAATAAAAAACCGGTTAAAGAGGCACTACCCTTAGATGAAAAAGAACCTGGGGTAATGGAACCCTTAACAAAAAATGAAGGTGCTGTTTCTATTGCACCATCACTTGCAAAAAAAACTTTGCTTCAAAGCCTTCGCGACAAACATGTTAATATTGGGATAAATGAAAATGTAAAAGAAGTACTTCCAATTACAGAAGAAAGCCTGAAAAATTCCTGGAAATGTTTTACAGAAAAACTAAAGAAAGAATTTAAAAATTCGGTTGTAACGGTATTTAATTTAGCGGAGCTTAGAGTGGTAAATGATAATCACTTTTCCATAACTGTTTCAACAAGTCTTGAACAAAAATTTATTGACCAGGAAAAAATGACCTTGCTTGAGTATTTTAAAGACTGTTTTAATAACAAAAATATTGGGTTTACTATCCACATTATCGAACAGCCAAAACAGGAAGTCGTTTCTACTTTAACCTCACGGGAAAAGTACCTAAAAATGATTGAGCAATATCCAATGATTAAAGAATTAAAGGACCGCTTAAAGCTGGAGTTGGATTATTAAATTTTTGAAAATGTAAATAAAGATGGATAAAGAATCTTTAGTTTTTCTTTAGGATGCCTATAATACTACATTGCCTACTAATACTACATTGCCTACTTGAGCAACACAAAAAACACGGCATTGTATAAAAGAAAAAGCCACCCAAAAAGGCGGCTGTTTCTTCTTTCTTTCTTAATGATTTTTTTAATCAGTAATTAAAATCTTTCATAAATACTTTGGATTGTAACTACTGTAAAGTTGCTTAAAAAATTACAATAAACGTTGTGTACTACTACCCTATTATTTAAGTTCACAAAACTGCAAAAAAGTAGTAAATACACTAAGGTAAAATTTAGTATAAGCGGTAAACTACCTTTAACTTTATTGTTCTTTCAACTTTTCCACCTTTTTTTCTTCCCTATTAATACTTTTCATTTTTCTGTTTCTTCTATTCTCTTTTTTTCGTAATTTCTTTTCCTGCCTTTCTATCTTCCTTTGACTTTTATTTATCTTATGTTGCATTCTGTTTGCATCTTTTGTATCTTTTTCAATTTGCCGTTGTGATTTTGCCAGGCGCGCACTATCAACCTGGGCAAACGAAGTTGTTACCGTTGTTGAAAAAATAACAAGGAAGATTATTAGGAGATGTTTTTTCATAATTTTTGTTTAATTTATTGCCAATATATGATTAATGGAAGTTACACTAATAACTTGAGTTAAGTAATAAATAGAAAAAACATCCTAACCAAAAATATAATTATGTTTTTGATACATGGTGATCCATATCATTAAACTGTAATTGAAAATCTAATATGCTTAATCAGCACTATTTAACGTACAAATAATTCCACATCTCAAAGCGTTTCAATTACCTTTTCTAGAAGGATTATTTAAATATTATCTCAACTGCTCCGAATTAAATCCTACGCTAAAACAAAAGCTTCCCGATACGGTATGATATTTTAATACAAGTATGTGTACAATTATGATTAAAACTTCTTAAAATAAAAGTTATGCTACAAAACAAAAAAAATTCTACAGGACTGCTTTTAGCTGGTCTTGCTGCTTTTGCCTATTATAAGTATTCTAAAATGAGCGAAGAAGAGAAGCAAAATATAATTTCTTCGTTAAAAGATCAGGGGAAAAAATTATACGACCAATACGTACCAGAGGAGGTAAAAAATGTATTTGCAAATAAGGGCAATACAGGTGGGAATAATAATTTTGGCGCAGGGAGTGGTTACTCTGGGTAATTATTATCTGTTCAACTAAAACTAAAAAAGGCCGCAATGCGGCCTTTTTTAGTTTTAAGTACAATTACATCTGTTTGAAGAAACATTAAACATTTCATTTAATACGCTTGGAGAATGCGATGCAATGAAACATTAAGAACAATTAAAATTGCTTAAAGACCTTAAAATAACAAAAAGAAACTCCTATCGTAGCTCCATAAAAAGGATTATGAAAGATACTTGAATAAGAGTTGGTTTTGCTTGCTAATCTTAAAGACCAGTTCGGCCGCCTCTAATAACCTGTAAAATAATTGCGATAACAGCAATTACAAGCAATACATGAATAATACCTCCTACATTAAAAGCAAAAAAACCTACAAGCCAACCGATAATTAAAATAACGGCTACGATATAAAGTATGTTTCCCATGATTTTTTTTTTAAGATTAGTTAAATAAATACTTTTTGTACTATAATATAATAATCTTGCCAAGGTGTGGAAGAATTTTCAACCTCTCCTATTAAACCATTAAACTATCCAGATTTCTTCAGGAAAAAGAACAATACTATTAGCCTCAAGTGTTTCACTTTCATATAAACAGATAACTCCCCTGTAAATATTGCTACCTGTTTGTTATGCGAATCTTAGTTTCATACAAAGCGTTTGCGAAATTATGTGCTGGAAATAATTAAACTAAACTATACGCATTGCCACAAAGCGTCGAGGAACCAGCCTTTAGAATCGAAGAAGTGTTTTACAGGAGTAAAGCCGTTTTCGTTTGCAAGATCATCAGTTTGTTCCACCGTATATTTTTGGGATATTTCCATAAAGATGGGCTCTCCCTCAGCAAAAGAAAAACTACTTTCTTCGATTTGAACCTGTTGATTAATTGTACTTACAAGATAACTTTTACATGCACCTGTTGCAGCATCATAGTTAGGGTAGTGAGCGAAGTTTTCGAGAATGAAGTTTCCTCCTAATTCATCATTAATTCTTTTCAGCAGGTTCAGGTTGAAGCAACGCGTATAGCCGCCTTTGTCGTTGTATGCAGCCAGCACAACTCTCGGATCTTTTTTTAAGTCGAAGCCGGTTAGAACGAGGTCGCCCGGTGACAACTGTTGTCGTAAACGATTGCAAAACAGGCCTGCCTTTTCCAAAGGAACGTTGCCAATATTTCCACCTAAAAACAAAACCACTTTTGTTTTATCTGATGCCGCTTTCGCCTTCTCAAGCATTTGCAGATACTCTCCATTTAAACCATGCAATTGTAATGCGGGTAACTTTTTAGGGAGTTCCTCATGAAGCAAGTTTATAACGTTACCCGAGATGTCAACAGGAAAATAAGTGAAGGTTATATTGTTTTGTAGTAACTCGTTTAATAAATGAATGGACTTGCTTGCATCGCCTGCTCCTAATTCAACTATATCAAAGGTTGAAACGTGGTTAATAAGAACGGAAGCAAGTTGCTTTGTTTGCTGTATGAATATCTCCATTTCGCATTTAGTTGGATAATATTCAGGGCAAGCCATAATCTGCTGGAACAGTTTATCACCCTTTTGATCGTAAAAATATTTTGAATTGAGGAACTTGTCTCTCGCACTTAATCCTTGCACAACATCCTGTAAAAATTGACTCATGTTCTGTTATTGTGCTAACCTTATGCCGGTGTATTGCCAGCGCAGGTGGGGATGAAAAAAATTTCGATAAGTGATACGGCCATGTTGTGGCGATGTTACCTGCGAAGCACCACGTAAAACTTTCTGATTTACCATAAACTTGCCGTTGTACTCACCAATAGCGCCGGGAGCTTTTGCAAAACCGGGATAAGGCAAATAAGCGCTTTCGGTCCATTCCCAACGTTGACCCCAATTAAAATGTGGGGCTGCTGCTTCCCATTCGAATTCAGTGGGCAGGCGCATTCCCTTCCATGCTGCATACGCAGAGGCTTCGTAAAAACTAATATGATTTAAAGTTCCCTTTTCGTCAACCGGTTGTAATCCTTTTAGCGTATAATGATACCAGTGGCCATCAAATAAATGCCAATACATGGGTGATTGAACATTGTTAGTCTTAACCCAATCCCAGCCTTCAGCATGCCAGTACCTGAAATCTTTATACCCTCCAGCTAATATGAACTCAAGGTATTCTTCATTGCTTACAAGAGCCGTCGAAATCTTATACTCCCGCAGGTAAACCTGGTGCCTGCTTAATTCATTGTCGAAACAAAATCCCTCTCCTGTATAACCGATCTCATACAAACCATTTTCAACAGAAACGAAAGCATTTTTTGAGGTTTGTTTTTCTAAAACATTTGTATCTGAAGAATAAGCGGGAAACAAAGGATTATGACCAAGGATATATTTTATATCAGTGTACAAAAGCTCCTGGTGTTGTTCTTCGTGATTGAAGCCTAATATAATGATGTCCTTTAAATCGCCAGAAGCATGGTTACTTAAAAAAGACGTCATTGCCTCATCAACATATAGCCGGTAACTATAAACATCTTTAACGGTGGGGCGGCTAAGGTTTCCACGATCGGTACGTATTACCCTTGCGCCAACCGTTTCATAATAACTGTTGAAAACATAGTTATAATCCGGGTTGTATTCTTTATAGCCTTTCAGATGTTCTTTCAAAAGAAAAGTTTCGAAGAACCAGGTTGTATGGCCGATATGCCATTTCGGAGGACTCACATCTGCAACCGGCTGCACCACATAATCTTCTGTTTGCAACGGTGCGCATATATCTTCTGTACGTTGTCGAATGCCTTTATATTTCTCTAAAAGTGTCATCGTTAATCTTTATCTATATACATTTTTAATTGAGAAATAGTTTGAATTTTTAAATCTTCTGCCTGCTTTCTCCGCATCATCAGGGCATAAGCGTTATTGAAGCCTATTGGCCTAAGCCATTTAATTTGATAACGCCTACTGAACTCCTGCTGCACATAATTAAAAACGCTATCCTTATTACTAATTATACGTTCTACGATTTTAGCAGGCGTTTTCAATATCACTAATAAACCTGTTCCAGTGTACTCGGGGTACAGATCAATCTGGTTATTGGTTAACGCATCAAAACAAATTTTTGTGCCACCTAAACCAGTTTTGGTCTCTACCTTCAAATCGGTATTTGCCTGCATAAGCATTGTGTACATTTGTATCAATATGTATTGTTCTCCAAAAATTTTTGACCCCATTCGTATAACTCCCTTGTTTCCATTCCGCGGCTCTTTGTAGAGCTTTTTGTCTATCAAAAAATCCTTCGCAACTTTCTCCGGTGACTGCTTAAGGTAGTCAACCCTATAATTTAATTCGGTCATTATTGAGTCGTTAATTATGCCTGAGAGAAGATTTAAAACAGGCCCTATTTCAGGAAACTTTTGTAGTATTTCAAGCCTTACAATTGGCGCTGCATAATAGGGCGGAAAGATGGTTTTATCATCCTGCAAAACAACAAGGTCATAAGCTTTCAATCTTCCATCGGTGCTGTAGCCACTTATTACATCTAATTTGCTTTCGTATGCTGCTTTATACATTACGGCGTCGCTGATGACCACGGTTCGCACCCGTAAATCATACTTGTCTTTCAATCCAAGGTAGCCGTCGCTGCGTCCCATAAATTCAGGAGTAAATCCTGCAAGCATCTTACTGCCATAAGCCTGGGGAAGCAAATAGAAAGATGAAAAAACAATGAGTAATACCGAAACGGCCCATGTTGCCGTTCGTGCTTTTTTTACGTTTAACTTCTGCACTTTCGAAAGCAGGAAGTCGAATAATATGGCCAGCAATGCAGCAGGTATGGCACCGGCTAAGATCATGTTGGTATTGTTTAAAGCAATGCCTCCAAAAATGAATTCACCCAAACCTCCTGCACCTATGTATGCAGCTAATGTAGCAACACCTACATTTATAACCGTAGCCGTACGAATGCCGGCAAGAATTACCGGCATTGCCAACGGCAGCTTTACCTTTAAAAGAATTTGAGAAGCGCTCATGCCCATGCCCTTAGCGGCATCAATTACGGAACTGTTGACGCCGGTAAGGCCAGTATAGGTATTTCGGATAATGGGGAGAAATGCATACAGCATTAAGGCAACTATCGCCGGGTTTTCACCTATACCTAATAACGGTATCATAAACCCTAACAAAGCAATGCTGGGTATGGTTTGTAATATGCCCGCAAAGCCAAGTATCAAGCCACTGTATTTTTGCTTGTCCGAAATCCATACTCCTAATGGAACCCCAATTAATATTGATAGGAATAAAGAAATAAAAGTAAGCCCGATATGCTGAAACGTTTGTTCGAGCAACTTGCCTGATTGCTGCATCATAAAGCTCCATAAACTTTGTTGCTCATCCATTTGGCAAATTGGTTTTATAATGAGCAAATGCAGCCATCAAAGACGAAATGTCTAATTGTTTTTGCCGGTTGTCTTTACATGTTATATAAAGGTAATCGGAGGAGTGTTGATCTTCTGATAGTAATTCTAACGCAGCCCACACACTACTATCAGCAGGTATCTCCTTTTCAATTCTTACTTTTAATTCTACCGGCATAAGCATATCCCAGATGTCTGCCAGTTTTATTACCTGAAGCTCTAATTGCAGGCGTTGCTGCTGCATAAACGAGCGCACAAAATCATTAGCAGGCGAAAATAACAAGTCGGCCGGCTTTCCAATTTGAACAATTTTTCCTTTGTCCATAAGACATATCCGGTCGCCAAGCTCGAATGCTTCCTGAACATCGTGTGTTACCATCACAATTGTCTTCCTTCTTAGTTCGTCCAGCTCTCTAAATTCTTTTCTTATACTCCTCCTTGTTACGGTATCTAAGGCGCCAAAAGGTTCATCCATTAATAAGATGGGCGGCTCTGCGGCAAGTGCCCTTGCCAGACCAACTCTTTGTTGTTGGCCACCACTTAACTGATCAGGATAAAGTGAACGATAATTTGCCGATGATAAGTGGAGCTTTTCTAATAGTTCATCAGTTCGTTTTTCGATGCGGGGTTTATTCCACTTCATTAAACGCGGAACGATAGCTATATTTTCAGCAACTGTATAATGCGGGAACAACCCGTGATGCTGTAATACATATCCAATTCCCCTTCGAAGTTCTTCAGGAGATTGATTTAGGATGTTTATTTGATTTAGTTGAATGATGCCTTGCGTTGGTTCAGTCAGGCGATTAATCATCCTGAGAGTAGTAGTTTTGCCGCAGCCGCTTGTACCCAGCAAAACAAGTGTTTCTCCTTCCTTTACTTCAAAAGAAATATCATCTACTGCTTTTGTATTGCTATAAAATTTACTAACCTTCTGAAGGTTTATCATGCAGTTAATTTTTGGAATCAACCGGGTCAAGATAAACATTTTTTGGAAGGCTGTTTTGCATTTGAACGGAAGGCTTTATCATAAAGTAAGTACGGAATTAATAGGTGTTTTAGTAAACTATCCTTAAGTGGGAAGAATGTTTCTCATCTTTTGTTTTTTATTAATTCAACATTTACAAAGTTATTGCTACAAACCCAACAAGTATAGGTATAGGTATTGAAGAGGATACGGCGATAATAGTAAGAAGAAATACAGAAGCCGAGATGATAGGTTCCGGTACCATTATCATTTTTGAAGGCCATGAAATTTCGGAGACAAATGTTTATGATTTTGGAAGTAAAAAACCGATTTCAATTCGTGATCTGAGAGTACACATATTATCGAAAGGTGACAGGTACATTATAAAACATTTAAATCCGCCGCATTTATAAGCGGACTATACATGATAGCTTTAAAGGTTGAAGTACGCATAATTGATGATACACCGATAGGAATGTATGAATAGCTTAATAAGAAACGTCATATCATAGCTAAAAAAATTATTACTGGTATTGAATATAAATCGGTTTAGGTCTTAATTTTAAAACATCACCCGGTTGCATAATTTGTTTCGCTCCCGATCTTTCCGTGTCATTCTTGTAAAATATTTTAAACCCGGTAAACTGTACTGGTTGCGGAGCAATCCAACTGTAATAGGTACTTAATTTCTTTGCCGGCGGTCCCCATCCATCCATATCCATTACTACCTGTACTTCAGGACGTAACTTCACATCCTGGTAATTGGTAAACATGCCTTTGGTAAAACGGTGTATTATTAAGATTTTAGGAGGTATGTTGTTCTTTCTTACAAGCTCAGCCAAATAATTCGTAGTATAATTTATATCTTTCGCGTCGTATGTGCCAACCACTAACCCCGGCCGCTTGCCTTTGGTAGCCAGGGCAAATTCCGGATCAATCCCGAAGTGCACGTTAGGCATCGAAAGATATTTTTCCAATAAAGGCAACTCTTCAGGAAGTGTACTAAAACCAACCTGTACATCTATAAAAACAAGTGCATTAATCTCTTTTGCCCAATTTATTATGGTATCAATTTGTGCTACTGGCATACGGTAGCGATACTTGCCGTCTTTACCGGGGGCAAGCTGAGCCGTCATACAGATATAATGGAGCGCCGGAATTGATTTAATAACAGAGTCAGCAGCGGACCACCGGTTAACTTCATTCATAAGCCTTTTGAACATCTCCCGTTTCGGAAACTCCCCCAGGGCTCCCATTCTTTTTGAGTACAAGTTACCATAGTAAGCTACTATACGGTTAAAGGGTAAAACAGCTCCGGGTAATGGATAGGGAGAGCCTTTTACAGGCCATTTCCCCGTAGTATCCCCATTGCTTAAGTAAACCATTTTCCTGTCGTATTCGGCAGTATCAATAGTTTTTTGAGGTGCTGTATTAGCAGAAGTTTTTTGAGTTGAATCAGCGTGAGTGATTCGTGTTTCCCCTTTGTTGTCGTTGCAACTACTGCTTATCACTCCAGAAGAAATTATAATAAGGCTCATTAAAGCACGCAACTTGCTTGTAGAAATTTTTCTCATGAAGCTTTAAAAGATTTAGATGCTAAAATAAGGGTATCTGTAAGAAAACTAATAAGGATATTTTTTATTTTAATCTTGCTATAAGTAGGGTTAATTAAAATGATAACTCTTTATACTTAGTATCTACTTCGTATTTCGGGTTTTCTTATTTCGTACTTGGCATTTCGTACCTGTATTTCGTACTTTGTGCTTCCTGCTTCCCCACTTCGTACTTCGGATTTCGTCCCCTCAGCCTTCGTAACTCTGGCATGGGTTTTTCAAGTGTATTAGTATTATTTCATTCTTCTAAAAAACATTGCCATGACAGATAATACTCAGGGTCATAATTCAGATGACCGTTACAATAAGGTAAGTTCTTCTTTAGGAAATATTGAGGAAGAACAACAAAACGACAGCTTAACAGAGAGCAATAGTGTTGACCAGCAAGATAATCCCCTTTCTCAATCTTCGGTAAATGAGCAGGACAATGATGATCAATCAAAAAACAATACTGCTACAAACTCTGCAGATAAAAACAGGAATATTGCTACATCTTTTCACGATAATACCAGGACAACAGGAAGAGCAAATGAAGCTGATGACAGGCTCGATACCGGAAGCGGCGGCCTAAGTGCAGGCGGCGTAAAAAGTGCTACTGATCTATAAAAAAACCAATAATTAGAAACTATGGCCGGTAATTCGGCCATAGTTTTTTTTTACGGCTTGACGTGCTGAACCTTAGTAGCAAAAAACTGTTTATATTTAAGTAAATACTGTCTTTTGCTGCAACGTTCAACAATACAACTATTAAGATTTCCATTCTCTTATTTTTTAATGCCTGTATTCTGGTTTGCCCTAAGTTTTGCAGGAGACATTAATCTATTTAGAGCCACGGCTGCATTTGTGATTCTGCATTGTTTAGTTTACCCTTCAAGTAACGGATATAATAGTTACATGGACAGGGATGAGACAAGTATTGGAGGAGTAAAAGATCCTTTGCAGCCAACGAGGGAGTTGTATATAGTTACCTTAATTATGGATGCAATTGCAGTATTGCTTTCTTTCATGCTTTCTTATGTATTTGGGATTTGCATATTTACTTATATTATTTTTTCACGTTTATACAGCTACAGGGGAATTCGTTTAAAACAATATGCTCTGCCCGGTTATATTACTGTTATTCTCAATCAGGGTTCGCTAACTTTTTTTATGGTGTATTATATAGCAAGGCAAACCCCTGCGAATGATTTTCCATTAGCAGGTATAATAGCTGCTGCTTTTTTAATCGGAGGATTTTACCCAATAACCCAGATTTACCAGCACCAAAGCGACAAGCAGGATAAGGTAACCACTATAAGCATGCTGTTAGGAAAAAGGGGAACTTTTATCTTCTGTGCAATTATGTATGCGGTTGCCCTTGGTATCTTGTTTTTCCATTATCATCTCCATCATCAAATGCAATCATTCCTTCTGCTGCAGATCTTTTTTATACCTGTCCTCGTATATTTTATCCGTTGGTTTTTAAAGGTGTTGAAGAACGAAACACTTGCAGATTTCAAACACACTATGCAAATGAACTGGCTTGCCAGTACTTGTACAAGCCTTGCTTTTATAACAATAATTCTCATTCACAACATTGGCTAATATAATATCTATAGGAACTGCGTTGCCTGAAAATTGTCATCCCCAGCATGAAATTCTGCATTTCATGCAGAAGGCTTACAAGCTTGATGAAACCGAAGCAAGAAAGCTCGCTTTTCTATACAGGCATAGCGATATTAAACAACGCTATTCTGTTATAGAAGACTTTGGTAAACCCGGTGAACAGTGGGAGTTCGTTCAGGTGAACGGTCATGGCAATCCTACTTTAAACGAAAGGATGAAAATTTTTCATCAATATGCTTTATCTCTTTCGGTGGATGCCATCAATGACTGTATAAATAATATTATTGACGCCATTGAAATAACTCACTTAATAACGGTCAGTTGCACCGGCATGAGTGCGCCTGGGTTAGATTTGGAAGTGGCAGAAGCGCTTAATCTTTCGCCTAATGTTTTTAGAACTTCAGTAAATTTCATGGGTTGTTATGCTGCAATACATGCTCTTAAAATTGCTAAGATGATTTGCGATAGTACTTCAGGTGCTAACGTTGTAATTGTTTGTACCGAATTGTGCACTATTCATTTTCAACAGGAGTATACCTTGGACAATGCTTCCAGCAGTCTTTTATTTGGTGACGGAAGCGCTGCAGTTTTGGTATCAAATAATATCTCATCATCAAAGAGTTTGAAGCTAAAAAGCTTTTATTCGGAAGTTGCCTACAGAGGAAAAACAGACATGTCGTGGCAATTAAGTAACGACGGTTTTTTAATGACTTTAAGCGCTTACGTTCCCCAGCTTATAAAGGAAGACATTAAGTGTTTTGTACATAAAGCGCTTATCGCAACCAACCTTGAACAGGATGCAATAACTCATTGGTGTATCCATCCCGGAGGAAGAAAGATATTAGAAGTTATTCAGACGAAGCTGGGCTTGACCGATCAGCAGCTATCGTATTCAAAAGATGTTTTATCGGAGTTTGGTAATATGTCGTCTCCAACTATTTTGTTCATTTTAAAGCAAATGCAGCAAGAATTAAATGGGGCTTCGGCAAATGTTTTTGGTGTCGCATTTGGCCCCGGTTTAACTATGGAAACGTTTATAGCTTCAAAGGAATGACCTTCTTGCAGCGATCATACAAAAAAGAATTGTTAGATAACAATAATATTCCTTTCAGTGACATTCGAAAAAATATGCAGGAGTTGGATTTTATAAACCGGCATTTGGGTGGCCATCAAATAACATTAAAAGGTTTTAAGCAGTTAGCAGGTAAAAAAAAAGAGGTAGTTGTTTGTGAAATTGGTTGTGGTGGCGGGGATAATTTAGTTGCTATTTATAATTGGTGCAGCAGTAGAAATATTAAAGTGTTGTGTATTGGAATAGACATAAAAAAAGAATGTATAGAATTTGCTGAAACCCGGACTGAACTTAGTGCAATAACTAAATGGATAACGAGCGACTACAGAACTGTTCATTTTACCACCCTGCCAGATATTATATTTTCAAGTTTGTTTTGTCACCATTTCACCGACGACGAATTGGTTTTGCAGTTTAAATGGATGAAAGAAAAATCACTCTTAGGGTTTTTCATAAATGATCTTCATCGTAATTCCCTTGCTTATTATTCTATAAAAATTCTTACTAAGCTGTTTTCTTCCTCTTATCTTGTAAAGAACGATGCTCCGTTAAGCGTTGCCCGCGGCTTTCTTAAAAAGGAATTGGAGCAATTATGCATGGCAAGCAAAACAGCATCGGCAAAAGTGTTATGGAAGTGGGCTTTTCGCTATTTGGTTATATACAAACATGAGCAGCAAAGAACCATATGACGTAGCTATAATTGGTGGAGGTCTTGCAGGCCTTTGCCTTGCTATACAGTGTGCCGAAAATGGCTACTCGGTTATCCTATTCGAAAAAGAAGAGTATCCTTTTCATAAAGTTTGCGGAGAATATATTAGCCTGGAAAGCCGGAATTTTTTGCAAGGGTTAGGCATGCATTTAGACCAATTGAACTTGCCTATCATTAAAACGCTTCAGCTATCAGACACAAATGGCAAGCTATATAAGTTCAATCTTCCATTAGGCGGGTTTGGTATTAGCCGTTATTTTTTAGATAATGCTTTATATAAAATTGCGGTGGCAAAAGGAGTTGAAGTATGGACTAAAACAAAGGTAAATGAAGTTGTTTTTGAAGATGATTTGTTTGCAGTACAAACATCTCAACAAACAATTGTTTCGAAAATAGCAGCAGGCTGTTTTGGTAAGCGAAGCAATCTCGATGTTAAATGGAACAGACCTTTTGTACGCCAGAAGAACAATGTTTTAAATAATTACATAGGCATAAAATACCACATCCGACATTTGCACAACCCCGCCGAAATCTCTTTACATAATTTTTATAACGGCTATTGCGGTATTTCAAAAATTGAGGATGATAAAAGTTGCCTTTGTTATTTAACTACAGCGGAGAATTTACGATCATCAAACAATTCAATTGATGAATTACAAAAGAAAGTACTTTATAAAAACCCAAGGCTGAAAGAGATTTTTGAAAAGGCGACATTTTTATACGAACAGCCACTAGCTATTTCACAGATCAGTTTCAATAAGAAGTCGCAGGTGGAGGATCATGTCTTGCTATTGGGCGATGCAGCAGGTATGATCAGCCCGTTGTGTGGTAACGGAATGAGCATGGCAATGCATGCAAGTAAAATTGTATTTAGCACTATCCAAAAATACTTTGAGAGTAAATTGTCAAGAGGCGAAATGGAAGATCAATTTGCTTCCGAATGGCAAAGGGAATTCTCCAAACGGCTCTGGATGGGAAGAACAGTTCAACGTTTTTTTGGGGGAAATCAATCAACTTCTTTATTTCTGCAAACTATGCATTCTATTCCATTTTTGGCTAAATCAGTAATCGCTTCAACGCATGGTAAACCTTTTTAAGACTTGCGCGGCTTTTACATCACAGGTATTTTCTTTTTTGTTTCTTCAGGGTCATCCCCAATCTCAATTTCGGTTAACGGATCATCGTCATCGTCGTCATCATCATCGTCTTCATCTCCAAGCATGTTCAGCCCAACTAAACCGGTAGGGTTTTCATTTGCCTGGATAGTGTTGTTGTTTATATCGCTTACGTATTCTTCATTCGCTTGCTCCTTATTTATAGCTTTGTTTTGATCTTCTTCATTTACTACCTGCTGCCCTTGCTGCACTGTTGATTCTCCGCTCGTTTTGTCATCAGATGATGTTCCATCCGAAGAGGAAGTTTTAGGATTAGGATCTTTAGCTCGTTCTTTAATTACTTCATTTACGTTATGCATAAGACAGATTTTATAAGATTTAAATATCCTTTTTTACAGATTAAAAAACTATACCATTAAAAAGATGAAAGCCAAGTATGGCGTCCTTTTAAGCCATGCAACTTTCGGGGAGATATATTACAATAATTATTGGAGGAAATTATCAATCTGGGAAATTGAAATGGGTTTTTCAACTACATGGAAATGACCATTATTAATGTTATCATTATTAATATCATCTTTATTCGAAGGTTTATTTGCGCTTATTAAAAATAGGTGCACTTCGGGGGCAGCGTCTAAAATATTTTTTGCTGCAGGCCATCCAAAACCATCAGGGAGATTATTATCAAGAATAACGATATCAGGTGTCTTATTTCTTATAGATCCAAGGCCATCTTTAAGAGTATGTGAAAAGGTGACTTCACAATTTTTTTTTGATAGGTAGAACTGCATAAGTAAACAAAAATCAACTTCATCGTCTATAATCAATACTTTCTTCTTCCTATCCATACTCAAATAGCAATAAAAATTTTGCCAACTATTTTAGTTAACTGAACTTTTAGTGTATTATAAGATATGTGTAGAAACAATTTCTCAAAACGAAAACTATAGTATAGAAGCACATTTACCCTATTTAGCATTGAGATAATTTGGCGTTTATATTATCTATAGTTGGATTACTATATAAAATGGATTACTGTTAGAAGGGATGTCAATGGTTTGAATTATAAAAATTTTGGATGTTTAAGCTAAGTACTCCTAGTTGTAACAGAAACTGATTATAAAAACTTTGGAATACCAGAAAATTCTGTAATTTGAGAACACGAAAAAAGCTATTAAATAATAATAAAACCTTTCATCATGAGTTTTTCATTAAAATTAGACGTAAACACAAGTAACGTTCTTTGCGCATGCTCCTTATGCGATATGATGATGGAAAAGATCAACACCCTGCAACAAACTTTTAAAACGATTGAGGCAGTAGAAATTCATTTATTTGAGAGTGTAGTGGAAAAAGTGAAAGGTGTTACATTTAGTATAAAAACAGCACATGACACTATAGTTGAGTCTTGTAATTCTAAAAACTGGGATGATGCAGTAGCTTCAGCTTACGAAAGAATATTTAATTATTTTAAGGCTCCGTCGTTTCCGGAAAGTACACATTAAAAGTTGCTCCGACTCCTTGCTCTCCGGTGGCTGTTATATAACCGTCATGATTTATCATGATTCGTTTGCAAATAGCAAGTCCAACCCCTTTTCCCTGATATTGCGAATTTTGTGTATGAAGGCGCTGAAAAATTATAAAGATTTTGTTCATAAACTCTTTATCGAATCCAATTCCATTATCGCTCACTGAAATATTATAAAAAGTTTTAGTCTCTATTTTTTTATTATTAGGTTCAATACTATTGCCCCCTTTGATAGAAACAGAAATATTTATTACAGGGCTAACATTTGTCCTGGTAAATTTTAAAGCATTATCAATAAGGTTTGTAAACAGCAGTTGTAACTGCTTTCCATAGCCATCTATAATTGGTAGCGGATCAATATTTATAACAGCGCTTTTTGCTTTTATAATATCGTGCAATTGTTCAATCGCCTCTTCAATGCAATAATTTAAATCAACAGGATGAAGTCTTTCTTCTGTTTTAAATATTTTGGTAAAATTTATCAGGTCTTCAATCAGCCCTTGCATTCGTGATGCTGCATAAGCTATTCTTCCTAAAACCAATTTTCCTTCTTCGTTTAAATTTTCCTTATGACTCTTAATTAGCCTATCGCTAAATGTTCTGATTTTTCGAAGTGGTTCTTGTAAGTCATGAGATGCTACAAATGCTATCTGTTCAAGTTCAGTGCTAGAGACGTTCAGTTCCTGGATTTTTCTTTCAAGTTGCTGGTAGTACAAGTTGCTCCTCCTAAATTCCTTAAATAAAAAAATAAAAGAAAGTGTTTGAAAAATGCAGGAGATTATAAGTACAAGGTTTAAATATAAAGGAGCAAATTTTTCCAAATCCTTCTTGCTTGTTTCACTTTCCTTCAATTGATCTAATGCAATTTGCTCCATTCTCAGGGCGAGTTTTTGGAAGCCGTTCATTATTTCTACGCCGTTATGTGCGCTTATTTTAAGTCTCTCTATGTTACCTTCAGCCGCATATTCAATAGTTTGATAAAGAACCTGGAACCGTCTTGAAACGTCGTTTTTAAGCTTAATTAAAATTTGTTGTTGCTCGGTATTATTTTTTACAAGAGCACCGAGGTTTTGAAGTTCGTAAAGAATATTTTTCTGGCTCTCCTTAAGAGGTTTTAACAAAGTACTATCTTTGAGTAAGATGAACCCACGTTGATTGTTTTCTGCCTGTGTTAAGTACAATTTAATTTTTAAAATCTGGTTTCTTACAAGATAAGTATGCTCGATTTCATTAGAAAAATCAAGTAACGAATTTAGTCTGCGCGAAAAGAGAAAAGCTATAGTAAGAATGACAAAGGACAGGCCATAGCCAATAAAAATAATGCGTAGGCTCTTTTTCAATTTTTAGTAGCTTTTGCTAAACTTAAAAAAATATTTTCAATGCGTGTAGAAAGTTTTCTACATACTATAATTAATTCAAATTCTTCTAATTGTGAGGATTATACAAAGAAATAATACTTATATTTAAATGATTGAAAACAAACAAACAAAGATTTTATACACATTCTGATAATTTGGTTCCTAATTGGTTTTTAGCTTAAAAATATTTTAAACCCCCTACAATTACATGCTTACTCAAATTCAAACCCAAAAACAGCAGTTGAAGATATTGCCTCAGCAAATTCAAATGCTAAACATTTTTCATTTAAATGTATTGGAGTTAGACCAGCGTATACAGGATGAATTAGACGAAAATCCTTTATTGGAGATGAACGAGGAGGAAGAGACAGTAGCGGTTGAAAAATTTGAAAAAGAGTCAGTGCAGGATTATGAAGATTGGGAGGAGCATGGCTATGACGATGTACCTGATTACAAACTTGAGTATGAAAATTATTTCAACCAGGAGTCAATTCCAAATGTTCCTATTAAAGCGTTTAGCGATTTTCGGGAGGGACTGAAAGAACAAATAAGGTATGAGGGACTAGCCGATAAACAATTGAAGTTGGCTGATTACATAATCGACTGTATTAATTGTAATGGTTTTCTTTTACAGGACCTCGAAGACATGGCAGACGACCTTTCTTTTAAACAGGGTGTTATTGTGGAGGCAAGTGAACTGCAGGAAGTAGTTAAGTACATCCAAGGACTTGACCCGGTTGGAATAGGAGCTAAAAATACACGTGAATGCCTTCTGTTACAACTTAACAATTTTAAAAAGAAGGGCCCGGATGTAAAAATGGCGATCAGGTTATTAGAAGATTATTACTCCGAACTTTCGCACCGTAATATGGATAAGATTATGGAAGCTTTGTCAATAGACGAGGAGGAGTTAAAAATAGTTTTACGGCTACTGGCTTCTCTAAAATTAAAGCCAATTTTAGAAGAGAATGAAGGTTCCGGAGTTAATAATAATATTATTCCCGACTTTATTTTAATTATAAATGATGAGGGTAATATTGAAGTAAATTTATACCGGTCAAGATCTTCATCGTTGTACATCAATCAGTCCTTAATGGAAAATGTACAACAAACGGGGGCAAACCGCGATAAAAGCACTACGCAATATTTTAAAAGTAAATTAAGTTCGGCTCAATGGTTTGTAAATGCAATCAAACAACGCGAGTCTACCATGATGCAAATAATGAAAGCAATCGTAGATCTTCAAAGAAACTATTTTCTTAGCGGAGAAGTAAGTCTTCTAAAACCCATGATCCTAAAAAATATTGCTGATAAAGTAGGGGTAGATATTTCAACTGTATCAAGAGTTACTTCTAACAAATATGTTGATACTCCCTTTGGAATAATTCTGCTTAAAAACTTATTTACTGAAGGCATTATTAACAAAGAAGGAGAAGTAATAAGTAACAGAGTTATACAATCTGCCATCGAAGGAGTGATTGAGAAAGAAGATAAATTGAACCCTTATACAGATCAGCAATTAGTAGCTATCTTAGCAAATAAAGGTATTAATGTAGCCAGAAGAACGATTGCAAAATACCGCGAACAATTACAAATACCAGTTGCGCAGCTAAGAAGAATGTGGGCTTAAATCCCTTTAAATAAATTAATTTTAAGTATAAATTTTTAAATGAGTAGAATTTTAGTAATCGATGACGATGTGGATATGTGCCTGCTATTGAAGCGGTTTCTAACTAAAAATGGATACGATGTAGCCCTTGCTCATAATGGCAAAAAAGCGCTTGAAGAACTGGATAATAATGAACCCAGCCTGGTACTTTGCGATTTTAGACTCGAGGACTTTGATGGTAAAGAGTTATTGATAAAAATTAAAGAAAAATATCCCTATACACCTGTTATAATTGTTACAGGTTACAGCGATATTAAAGTTGCTGTGGATGTAATGAAGCTTGGTGCTCATGATTACGTGACCAAACCACTTTTTCCGGATGAAATATTATTAAGTATTAAAACCGCGCTGGAAAAAACTTCTAAAACTCCTGAAAGTCCCTCTGTTGTATCCCAGGATGATGATCAAAAAAATTTAAACAAAGGAAAAACAATCTCATCAGGGCCGTACATATTTAGTGATAGTCCTGAGTTTAAACATATTCTAAAACAAATTGATCTTGTTTCGCCCACCAATTACAGTATACTAATTTACGGGGAAAGCGGAAGTGGAAAAGAAGCAATAGCGCAGGAAATTCATAAAAGAAGCAGGCGAAAAGACAATCCTTTTGCTGCTATTGATTGCGGAGCTCTTTCTAAAGAATTAGCAGGAAGTGAACTTTTTGGACACGAAAAAGGTTCTTTTACGGGAGCCTTAAATCAAAAAATAGGAAGCTTTGAGATTGCAAACGGAGGCACTATTTTTCTTGACGAGGTTGCCAATCTTAGTTATGATATACAGGTAGCATTGTTAAGGGTAGTTCAGGAAAGAAAGATGAGAAGGATAGGAGGTAATAAAGATATTGATTTGGATGTGCGAATAATTATTGCTAGTAATGAGCGTTTGTTGGATGCTGCACGTAAAGGAAAATTTCGGGAGGATCTTTATCATCGTTTTAATGAATTCAGTATCGAAGTTCCTCCGTTAAGAGATCGTAAGTACGACCTTATGATTTTTGCAAGACACTTTCTTAAGCTTACTAACGATGAGTTGCATAAGAACATCAAGGGTTTTTCGCCTGAAGTAGAAGCAATATTTAAGAGTTATGTTTGGCCGGGAAATCTTCGTGAATTGAAGAATGTAGTTAAAAGAGCAACCCTGTTATGCGATACAGATTTTATAATGCCAACCGTATTGCCCTTTGAAATAACTAACTTTTCAAAATTGCAGTTTGTAGAAGCGGCGGAAGAAACATTCACCTCCGTTGCAATAAATTCTGATCCTCCTGCTCCTGTTATTACAACTTATCCTACAGCTACAACTTCAGCTCCGGAACCCGTATTCACAAAATCTCTTGAAATTAATGAACACAGTTTAAAGGGAGCAAGCATTGATGCGGAATATGAAATGATTGTCGAAGCTTTAAGAAAGGCAAATTACAATAAAAGTAAAGCTGCTAAAATTTTAAATGTTGACAGGAAAACTCTCTATAACAAGATGAAGCAGTACAAACAATTTAACAGCGATTTGTAATGCATCATGCAAATTGTAACAAAAAGGGTAAAACAGAAATTTACCCTTTTTGCTTTTATAATAATAATAGCAAATTGAATAAAAACAAGTAAGCTTTCTAATGCAGATTTAGATGATGAACAGATTTAATGCAGAGGTTACACGAGTATTAATAGTGGATGATGACGAAGATGATTTTTTTATAACAGCAGATTATATAAGAACGGTCCCGGGAAAAAATTTTGTAGTTGATTGGTCGTATAATTATAATGATGCATTGCAAAAATTATCATCGAACAGCCACGATATTTATTTTGTTGATTACAGGCTGGGGATTAAAACCGGAATGGATCTCTTAATGGCTGCTATTGCGCGGGGATGCGAAGCTCCTATAATTCTCCTAACAGGCAAAGGCACCCAGGAAATAGACGTAAAGGCAATGGAAAGTGGTGCTTACGACTACCTTGTTAAAAGTGAACTCAATACTGAAAAGCTTGAGCGCTGTATCCGCTACTCTTTAGAAAGAGCATCTTCTATGAGAGCCTTGAAGGCTAATGAAAGGAAATACCGCTTAATGTTCGAAAAATCTAAAGATGTAGTATTTATTACCACAAGCAATTTTAAAATTATTGATATAAATTATGCAGCTACAGAGTTACTTGAATACGAGCTGCATGAGTTATTACACGCAGATCTTACCACTTTGTTTAATAACCCCGGTCAGAAAATTTATTTTTCTGATATACTAAGTGAACTTGGGGAACTTGATGATTTTGAAGTAGAACTCTTATCAAAAAGCGGCGAAATTAAAAGTTGCATCATATCTGCTTCTATTGAAATAAATAATGATGGGGAGAACTATGTTCAAGGGATTATTCATGACAATACAAGCCGCAAAAAAGCTGAGAAAACCGCTTTACAAGCTGAAAAGCTTGCAGCTACCGGAAGGTTGGTTCGCACTCTTGCACATGAGGTAAGAAATCCGCTGAATAATATAAACCTTTCGATTGAGCAATTAATGCAGCAGGCAAATGACAAAGAGTTGAAATTGTATCTCGAAATTGTACAACGTAATGGAAAAAGGATAGGTCATTTAATTACTGAGCTCCTCAATTCCTCAAGATTGTCTTCTCAAATGAACCTGCAGAAAACAACCCTGCAATCTGTTATGGATAATGCAATTTCTGCAGCTATTGATCGTATGACGCTTAAAAGAATTGAGTTAGTTGTTTCTTATCCAACAAAACAAGTATATGCCATGTTGGATGAAGATAAAATCAAGCTTGCTTTTTTGAATATAATAATTAATGCAATTGAAGCAATGGAAGAGGGTGCAGGAACATTAACAATAACCATATCTCCGGATGAAACCGAAAACCTTGTTAAAATATATGACAATGGCTGTGGTATTAGTGAGGAGAATATGCAGCGTTTGTTTGAGCCTTATTTTACCTCAAAAAGAAATGGAATGGGATTGGGCTTAGCTTCTGCGCTAAATATCATACAATCGCATAATGCACATATTGATGTAAAATCTGAACCAGGCAAGGGAACTTCTTTTATTATAGGATTTAAAAAAGTAGATTAAGTACTACTATCCTTTTATAGCATGAAAACAAAGTTAAAAACCATATTGTTGTAAGGCAGAATTAGTACTAAAATCGTAACTCCGTGCACCTGGTACTCCCCAATCGAACAAGCCGTAAAATAATGTTTGTGTTTTTTTCACCAAATAGTTTTTTCCCGCATGGTTATTATCAACGAAATTTGCTTTCAGTATTTTAACTCTTATCAATACCTGGTTTGTCAGTGCATTAGTTACTTCAGCGGGAGTAAGGTTAGTTATATAGGTAAGTTCTTCGGGATCTTTTACAATTCGTGCTTTTCCTGATACGTTTATAAAGAAATCCTTGCCCTTTTTAAAATAATTTAAGTCTACAAGAAACTCCTGTTCAAATTCATTAATATCTTGTTGGGGGCGACTGATAAAAAATAGAATATCACAATTATCATCAACACTATGCGTTTGGATAATTGTTGTGGGGATCCGAAGTAAACTTTTAGAGTCACAATGAAAGAGTGCAACACCTAAATCCGTGATTTTTTCTTTTAGGAAAATTAGATTTTTATCGTTAAACATACCTAAACCGTTTACACAAATACCTCTAAAAGTGTACCTAATTTATTGCGCTGTTCTAACGATTACACCCTTGTTGAAAATGAGCAAATGAGGAAACCCTTCTACACGGAAAAACACCTCGTACAATTACTAAAATGTAAGGGAACTTATCTGTTGTTTACATTCAATTCTCCAAATTGTCCGTTATCCGGTGTCTCTCCTTTTGCAATGGCCTTTAGCATATTAAAGAAAACAACAAATTTGTTTGATGTTCCATCCCAGTAACTTGCTTCCTGCGTTTCTACTTTCAGTAAACATAAAGCAGGGTCTGTTACTCCACCAGGAAACCATGCTTTGACTACAGGCGACCAAAGCTCTTCTATCTTTTGCTGGTCATTAACCACCGATGCATTTCCTTTTACATGCACATAGGTGTTTTGGTCCGGGTGCGAGTACATTAGATACACTGTATTTTCTTTAGAGACATCGTCTACCTTTCCTGATGAATCATTTGTAAAAAACCAAATGTTTCCTTCCTCATCAATTTTTATTGTTTGCATTGGCCTGCTAAACAATGTGTGATCCGGATTAATGGTAGCAAACATGCATACTTTTACATCTTTTACCAACTCATTGAGTTTCCTTACTGCTTGCTCGTTCTGCAAATGTTGTTGTGTCATTACAAGTTTATTTATAACAATGTTTAGTTTAACAGCTATTAATCATTTTTGTTCTGCCAGAGCTTTAGGTCTTAATATTTGTCTGCACTTTTTTTAGCAGCGGATCAATTTCTTTTGCTTCCTGCTTAATTATAAAAACCGCAGTGTTATTGGGTACAATTCCTCCTCCATGTTCCAGGGCAAAAATTTTGGTAAACTCAGCCCCAAAATAAAGAATGATAGAAGTGTAATACACCCATGTTAAGATAATAATGATGGAAGCAGCGGCTCCATAGGTAACCCCTAACGTTGAGTGACCAATATAAAAACCAATCGCTGCTTTTCCGATAAGAAATAAAATAGCTGTAAATGATGCTCCCACAAAAGCATCTTTCCATTTAATCTTACCATCGGGCAATACTTTAAAAATAATGGCAAACAATACACTTATGATAAAGAAGACTGAGAAAATATTAAGTACGTAAAATATATATACAGTAGGTGCGGGAAATATGCGTGCAAGCCGATCATTGAGCAGATCCATCAGTGCGCTTATTACTAAGGATACCAATAGCAGAAAACCCAAACTTATGATAAGCGAAAACGAAAGCAGCCGGTTAATTAGGAGCTTTAATAAACCTCTTTTAGGTTTTGCCCGTAACGACCATATAAAATTGATAGAGTCTTGTATTTCAGTAAAAATTCCTGTAGCGCCGATAACTAAAATAATTGCTCCTACAATAGTTCCGATGGTGCCTGTTTCTGTACCTTGAATATTTTTAATGATGTCCTGAACTTGCGCCGCAGCCTCCGGACCAACAAGCCCTTCAATTTGTCCAAACAATCTGCCTCTTACTGCATCCTGCCCAAAAAATAAACCTGAAAGAGAAATAACAATTACAAGAAGAGGTCCTATAGAGAAGATAGTGTAGTAAGAAAGTGCTGCACTTAATTTAATACAGTTATCATCAATAAAAGCCGCACCAGCATCTTTTAAAACATTAAAATACTTCTTAACCTGTTTCATGTTCAACAAAGGTTGTAAAAGGTTTATAGTAAGTTCGTGCCATTACTATTTATATTGATTGATACTCAAGCTTTTACTTCTGGGGATATTTTTACTCGCAGCACTAAAAATCTTCTATTGCTTTAGTGCTTTGTCATATTGGTTGTTGAACGAGAGAAATAATGGCAAGGTTTTTTAAACTATTAAAGCATTATTAACCTAAAACTTTTAATGATGAGAAGTATACTTTATATCGTGGCTGTTGTTCTTATAATAGGATGGCTGCTTGGTTTTTTTGTATATAGCGCTTCAGGTTTAATTCATATCTTATTAGTAATTGCAGTAATTGCGATTTTGCTAGCGGTTATTAGAAGGGCCTGATGATGTTTTAATAGTTTTCGAAGGCTACTCTACCTTAACATATATCTCTTATTATCTAAGCTACAGGCTACCTGTAGCTTTTTTTAATTACTTAACTTTATCTGTAGGATGACGAAAAAAAGACTTACCGGTTCTATCTATTTTAAACTTTTAATACCGGCCATACTTATA
>MWYU01000535.1 GCA_002050375.1 Chitinophagales bacterium 62-2 | reverse complement strand
GCCGATGGCTCTACGATAGTACTGGATGATGCTAAAAATGGAGCGCTTGCTCAACAAGGCAACACACAGGTGATAAAGATTGATGGCAAGCTTGATTATAATTTTAATGGTTCAGCAAGTAAAGAAGTTTTATATAATACCATTTCAACTCCTCGTGGAGGACAATACCGGGTAGAGTTACCTGATGGCAGTATGGTATGGTTAAATGCAGCTTCCTCTCTTCGTTTTCCAACTGCCTTTAGTGGCAAAGAAAGAAGGGTGGAAATAACAGGGGAGGCCTATTTTGAAGTAGCGCCCCTAACCCCTAAAGGGGGACAAGGGAAAATTCCTTTTACTGTAAAGGTGAATGGTGCAGAAGTGCGGGTGATGGGAACTCGCTTTGATGTTATGGCTTATGATGATGAAGCGATTGTAAAAACTACACTATTGGAGGGATCAGTAAAATTTGTAAAGAATAATATCAGTAGCATGCTTAGTCCGGGTCAGCAATCACAATTGTCAAAAGATGGAAGAGTAAAAATCATAAATGATATAGATGCAGATAAAGTAATTGCATGGAAGAATGGAATTTTTAATTTTCAAGGGGCTGATGTTGGAGCAGTGGCAAGGCAACTATCAAGATGGTATGATGTAGATGTAGTTTGTAATAAGAAAATTGACGATCTTTTCTATGCAGAGATACCACGAAGTACCAGGTTGGCGGATGTATTAAAAGCTTTAGAACTCACGGGTAAAGTGCACTTTAAAATAGAAGGACAAAGAATTGTTGTAATGCCATAGTACACTTTTTATCCGTTGAAATATAGTTATTTTTTCTTTCGGCTAATTATTACGAAACGATCTAACAGTCTTTAATTATATAACGAAAACAAACCAAAATTATGAATCTAACTGCTTGCCGTAACCTCTTTTGGGCTGAAAGGAAGAGTGTTGCCAAAACATTTTTGATCATGAAAATGATCGTTCTTATTATTCTTGCAATTTGCCTTAATGCAAGTGCAAAAGGTTATTCGCAAAAGCTTACACTCTCACAAAAAGATGTTTCGCTTCAAAAGGTATTTAAGGAAATAAGCAGACAAACGGGTTATACATTTGTTTACACTGAAAGTTTATTGCAGAAAGCAAAAAAGATAACCATCACCACAACTAATGCTTCTCTTGAAGATGTATTGGAAGAATGTTTTAAAGACCAATCGCTTACTTTCTCGGTTTTAAATAAACTAATAATTATTAAAGAAAAGGAAGAGCAGGTTGAGAAAAATAAATCTTTCAATTCGTCGCCTCCACCACCGCCAATAAATATTAAAGGCAAAGTATCAGATGCTAAAGGTGAATCTCTTGCAGATGTTAGTGTGTTAATAAAAGGTACCAAACTCGGCACAAGAACGGACAAAAGTGGCGAATTTACTTTGGTTGCTCCTGATGCAAATAGTATTCTCTTGTTCTCTTCGATCAACTATGCTACACAGGAAGTTTCTTTAAACGGACGTACAAACATAAATGTATCGTTAATAGAAGAAGCTACTGCTATGCAACAGGTAGTGGTTACGGCACTCGGTATTAAGAGAGAAGCAAAAAGTTTGGGTTATGCTACAGCAACTGTAACGCCCGACCAGATAACTGTTAACCGCACTACTAATTTCATGAATTCGTTGGAAGGAAAAGTGCCGGGCTTAAATATTACTTCGTTAGGTTCGGGGCCCGGAGGTACCAGTAAAATTCGTATTCGCGGACAATCTTCTTTCGGAGGAAATAACTCACCGCTTATAGTAGTAAATGGGGTGCCTATTGATAACACGAATTTTGGAGCAAGAGGAGATGTTGCAGCGCGGGGAAGCAACCGTACTTCAGATGGTGGTGACGGGCTTAGCAGTATTGACCCTGATAATATTGAATCAATGACCATATTAAAAGGTGCAGCAGCTTCTGCTTTGTATGGCTCACGTGCAAAGGATGGAGTTATAATGATTACAACAAAAACCAGGGGCAAGGGTAATGGTATCGGGATAGAATATAATGCAAACTATACGATGGATACTCCGCTTGATTATACCGATTACCAGTACGAATACGGCCAGGGTGAAAATGGTGTTCGTCCTAAAACACCAAATCCACAGTCAGGTCAATGGAGTTTTGGGGAAAAGTTTCAGCCCGGTATGACACAAATATTGTTTGACGGAGTGGAAGTTCCTTACACTCCCCAACGCAATCAAATCAGCCAATATTATCGTAAAGGAAACAGCCTTACTAACACAATCACACTTTCTTCGGGTGGAGAATTTGGAGGCTTTAATCTCTCTCTTTCAAATTTGACATCGCAAGCCATACTTCCTGGTTCTAATTATAACCGGAAAAACCTGGATCTCGGCTTTACCCAAACCATGGCTAAAAAACTCACTGTAACCGGAAATATTAGTTATTCCAATGAAAAGCGTAATAACCCTCCTAATATTGGAGAGCAGGATTATAGTCCTGTCGTTTTATTTAGCATGGCTAATTCCATGCCCATGGAATTATTAAAACAATATGCTTTCGATGTTAATGGGAATGAACCTGTGTGGTCAAGATTTACCAATCGCACAAACCCGTATTTCTCCCTCTCCCGTTTTGATCATATTATAAGAGACCGTTTTTTCGGAAACCTGACTGCACGATATGAATTTACCGACTGGCTGTATTTGCAGGGAAGGTTAGGCCAGGATTATTATTCGCGTTCGCAGGAGTATAATCTTCCAACAGGCAGTCAAAGACAGACAGCACCGCCTCCAGGGTTTGTAAACGGCGAATATGTTCAGGATGAGCGTCGCTTCCGTGAAATAAATACTGACATTCTTTTGGGTGCAAAACATAAAATAGGAGTTATTGGTATTGACGTTAATGCCGGAGGGAATTTAATGCATCGCAAGCTTAATGTAAACAACGTTTTGGTTAACGATTTTTATACCCGGGGTCTTTATACTTTAGGCAATGGAAGACTGCTTAGTCCTGTGACGGACATATCAGAAAGGCAGGTAAATTCTTTATATGCTGCTGCAGAATTATCATATAAAGGATTGTTATTTGTAAATGGAACCGTCAGGAACGATTGGTTTTCTACCTTATCGAAACAAAACAGGAGCATAGTGTATCCATCTGTCACGGCAAGCTTTATTTTTTCAGATGCATTCAAAAGAAGTTTGCCGGATTGGATAAACTTTGGAAAATTAAGAGTTGCTTATGCCGAAGTAGGCAGCGATACTGATGTTTCTCCTTATTCAAATAGTCTTTTTTATTCTATCAATCCATCACAGTTTCCAAATCAAACAGGAGCAGGACAACCCGTAGCAGGTATAAGCGGAACTGTAGTTCCTAATCCAAATTTGCGGCCTATGCGTGTAACTGAAAAGGAAATTGGACTGGAAATGAGAATGTTTAAAAACAAGGTTACTTTAGAACTTAGTTATTATGACAAGTTATCGGCAGATCAAATTCTTCGGGCACAAACGTCTGATGCTTCCGGCTATCTTACCAAATTAATAAACGTTGGTGAAAGCAGGAACAAGGGTTTGGAAATGTTGCTGAACTTAACTCCTTACACCTCAGAAAATTTCAGTTATAATTTGAGCTTCAATGCTGCCTACAATACTTCAGAGGTATTGTCTTTAGGAGATAATATCAGCGATAGTACAATAACAGTAGGTACAGGTGAATTTACCGGAGAACTCAGGCAAGTAGTGGGTAAACCTATAGCTCAGCTATATGGCTACGGGTATTTAAGAGACGAACAGGGTAACCAGGTATTTGATGCGGTCAATGGACGGCCGTTGCGTACACCAACACAAATTGCTTTTGGAAGCGCTGTTCCAATATGGACAGGCGGCATCACCAATACTTTTAATTATAAAGGTTTAAATCTTTCTTTTCTGATAGATTTTAAGCTGGGAAATAAAATGATCTCCGGGACCAACTTTAACGCATGGCGACATGGATTGCATAAAGGCACTCTTCCCGGAAGGGAGGAAGGCTATGTAATAGGAAATGGTGTTAATCTTAACAAGCAGGTAAATGTTACCAGGGCTGGAACGCAGCTTTACTATGAAACGGTGCGTAGCGCAAATTTAGCAGAAGAGTTTGTTTATAACGCCGGCTTCTGGCAATTAAGACAAATAAGCCTTGGTTACGATTTCACAAAAAATGTAAAGGCTGTGAAATTTATTAAAGGGCTAAGGTTAAATGCTGTTGCAAACAATGTAGCCGTTATAAAGAAATGGGTGCCTAATATTCATCCTGAACAGTTCGGTTTTCCATCAGATAACCTGGTAGGACTTGAGGCAACAGGGTTGCCTGTAATCAGAAGTGTCGGTTTTAATTTAAATGTAAAATTTTAGGAGGTTCCTCTATAATTAATAAACTTACAATACATAAAAAATGAAAAAGATTAATAAATATTTTTATTGCTCATTGCTGATGTTTGTCTTAATCACTTCGTGTGATAAAGGCTTTGATGAAATGAATACCAGCCCAATTGCACTTACTTCCGCTGACCCGGCTTTTCAATTAAATAATGCTATTATATCCAGTGCTTTCCAATATAGCAATCTGCAATACGAAGAAATAATCGTGAAGCAAATGATAAATCCCTACAGTGGTGTTGGAGCTGCCGGGCAGTATAACCAGGACAACAGGGGTGTAACCAACTCAAACTGGAACCGGTACTACAGAAGTGTAATCCGTGAACTGATAGATGTAATTAACAAAACTAAAAATGACCAAAATAATATAAACCTTTATAATACTGCCAGGATCTGGAAAGCTTACACCTTTATGGTGCTTACAGATACTTATGGTGATATTCCTTATACTGAAGCGGGAAAGGGTTTTTTGGAAGGAGTATCGAAGCCTGTTTATGATAGCCAGGAAACAATCTATACCGATATTCTAAATGAACTTGAAACAGCTTCCGCAGCTTTGGATGCTACAAAGCCCAGGGTAACAAGGGAGGTTATTTACGCCGGTGATATTACAAAATGGAAACGGTTGGGATATTCATTATTACTAAGGGCAGCAATGCGGCTTTCTAAAGTGAAACCTGCAATAGCATCAGGTTACGTATCAAAAGCTGTAGCCGGAGGTTTAATGCAATCAAATGATGACAATGCGGTAATAATGCATAATGCTAATTTTCAAAATAATATCGGAAGTCAGCTAAATGGAGGACAATCGGATTTCTTTTATATGGCGAAAGATTTTATTGATTATTTGCAAGTTAATGCCGATCCCCGTCTGACATCCATTGCGGTAAGATATGTCGGGGCAAAAAGCAAAGCTGATCAGAACGAGGCAAAGGCTAACAGAACGGCCGCGGTGCAAATAGGAATGCCTTTAGGTTATGATAACACCACGGTTTCTGCCGCAGTAGCAATAGATAAGCTTGCCAGTTCTTACGATTACAGTCAGTTAGATAGAACCAGGATGGGAGGCGCACAGGCACCTACTTTTTTTGTTACCTATTCGCAAACGCAACTGTTACTTGCAGAAGCAGTAGTTCGTAACTGGACAACCGGAAATGCATCTTCTTTATATGCCAATGGAATAAGGGGGCATATGAAACAATTGGCTCTTTATGGTGCAACCACAGCTATTCCGGATAACGCAATAGACGCTTATATTCAGGCAAATCCCCTTGATATGACTAAAGCTTTTGAACAAATTAACACACAATATTGGATTTCCTCTTTTTTAAATGGCCCGGAAGTTTGGGCAAATTTCAGACGCAGTGGTTTTCCTGTATTAACACCAAATCCCTTTCCCGGAAGCGATTTAAAGACTGAACAGTTTATTCGCCGGTTAACATATCCGGATGCAGAACTTAATGTTAATAAAGAGAGCGTACAAAAAGCTATAGACAGGCAAGGCCCGGATGTGCTTGATACAAGAGTTTGGTGGGATACAAAGTAGGAAATGAAATGATAATAACGGACTAACCTTCTATTTCTGATTCAAATATGAGAGAACTAAAAAAAGAAACTTCTCTGCCGACAGATCCGGCTGTTGCTGCCAATGGAAATCGTAGGGATTTTATTAAAAAAGCTGCACTGGGAGGACTGGGTATCGGGGCTACGGCAATTTATCCTTTCTCTAAAGCCAGTGCTGAAGGATCCTCGCTTACTG
>MWYU01000520.1 GCA_002050375.1 Chitinophagales bacterium 62-2 | reverse complement strand
CTCCAATTCCAATTACAAAATGCATATTTCTTCAAATATTAAGGCCCAATGTATAAGTATAAGCTTTTCAAAAGGTTGGCTTGTGGAGAATGTTTTTGAAGGTAATGATGCATTTAAAAACTTAAAAGAAAAAATGTTGATGGCAGAGTCTTTTTCTCTGCTTGAGGCTATGAATGCATCAGAAAAGAAATTAGTTCAGGAGTTATTTGATATTTCCTGGAAAAAGTCTCTGGGATCTTTTTATATTAAATCCTGTGTTTTAAAAATTGTCTGCGATTTTTTCCACAAGATAAAAGGGAGAGAAACCTTCAGTATAAATAATAAACCTTGTTTAGATTCTTCAATCGCTGAAATAGAAAAAACTTTAAGCAATAATCTGGCTGGCAAATTACCAAACATACGACAACTGGCATGTAAGTTTTCATTAAGCGAATTAACTATAAAGAGACATTTTAAAAGGAGATACGGAGTTAATATGTCTACCTATTTTATTCGTAGGAAGATGGAATATGCAAAGAACTTGTTACATGAAAAAAACATGAACGTTACTGAAGCTGCACATCTTCTTGGATATAAGAATGTAAATCATTTTATTGCGATAACTAAGAAGTACCATCGTTAGGTAACTATTTCTTATCTCCCGCAGTAATTGATAGCAGCTATAAAGACGTGTGGATATACAGGCATTTACGAGATATATAAGATATAAAACCTATTTACTTTTCCTAAACCATCCTCCCGCTCTCTAACCTTATAAATTTTGTAACACATTCAGGAATTTCGTCCTTGTAATGTGACACATAAATAAGGGTTTTATTTCCGGTTACACAGATTTCATTTATTATGTTTTTAAATTGGTGCACCTGGTCATCATCCAATCCCTGGCAAGGCTCATCTAATATAAGTAATGGCGGATTTTTTACCAGGGCACGTACAAGCAAAACCAATCTTTGCTGGCTGTTTGAAAGCTGAAATAGAAACTTGTTTTTAAGGTGTTCGGTTTGCAAGACCTGCATCCACTTTATTACGTGCGCAGACTGTTGTTCATTCAATTTTCGAAACAGTCCGATCGTATCGAATAATCCTGAAGCTACTACATGAAAGCAACTGATGTTTTTGTCAAAATACAGGTGAAGCTCCGGCGAGACAAAGCCGGTTTTCTTTTTTATGTCCCAGATGGTTTCGCCGGTGCCACGCTTTCGGTCGAACAGGTAAATTTCATTTGCATAAGCCTGCGGATTGTCAGCATTTATTAAACTTAACAGTGTTGACTTACCCGATCCATTTGGTCCTGATAGTGACCATCGTTCGCCATTGCGTACTTCCCAATTTATATTACCCAGAATTTTTTTACCATCATATTTTATTTGTACGTTCTTCATTTTAACAGCATACTCAAAGGTTACAGATTGGTCATTTACAGTCAGCTCTTTTAATAACATACTATTAATTATCAACTGGTCAATTGTAACTTTTGTATGAAAGGAAGAAGATTTGTCAATCGTGTAAGAACCATTAGCCGAAAGCGACATCTTATTTGTAATGTATCGGGGCAAGTGAGAAGCAGATGCAGTTATTATGATATGAATATCCTTTTTAGCCACTTCAAGTAGAATATTTTCAAGTGTTTTGCGGCTTTGTACATCAAGCCCGGTAAAAGGGTTATCAAGCAGCAGGATTGAAGGTTGCAACAGAAGTGCTTTTACGATCTGCAATCGTTTGTTTTCTCCGTTCGATAACTGAATTAGTCTTTCAGTATATAGTTTTTTTAAATCAAAAAGATCGACCAACTCCTCAACTGTATCTTTTGAAGTTTGATTTTTAGAAAGTACTCTCTGTAAATCTTCTTCTACGGTAATAGCATCTTCAGCGTCGCACGAATTAAAACGTTGCTGATAATAGAAATTGCTTGTGTTGGAAAGATTTTTAAAATGGTGTTGCTGTTCTGCTAATACTATTTTAGAAGGTTTATTGTCCCCGGTTAATATTGTTCCGGTGTGAAGCAGTTTGCCTGCAAGGGCTTTTAGCAAAGTTGTTTTTCCACTGCCCGACGGTCCTGTAATTGCCCATTTCTCTCCCGGCTGAATGGTAAAAGAAATTTCGTTAAGAATGGTTTTGCCACTTAGTTTTACCGATAGTGTTTCTACTTTTAAAGGAGACATGTTAGATCTTTTTATTGCCACTAAAGCGCAAAGTTGCTAAGTATGCAAAGAGTTAAGATGGATAATTTTAAAATGTAACGTGAAACTTAACGGGAGTGGAACCACAGAGGCACAACGAAACAGAGAAACACGGAGGAGGCATTGTGAAACTTCGTGCCACTGTGTCTCCGTGGTTCAACTTTATGGTA
The DNA here is from genome assembly GCA_002050375.1 of Chitinophagales bacterium 62-2. Lineage (GTDB taxonomy): Bacteria > Bacteroidota > Bacteroidia > Chitinophagales > Chitinophagaceae > Segetibacter. The sequence goes on along the minus strand of MWYU01000520.1, from coordinate 3,796 downwards.
TAAATTTTAAATAGGCTTCTCTGTATTTTTCTTTTAATAGTTTAGCAACTACTTTATCAATGGGAAGCGTGAGACATCCTTCGTTCAGGTCGTTCCATTCTACCCATCTAAACACTTCGCTTTCGCCTTCGGGGTCTGTAACCTGGTGGGGTTCAAAATCGAAGACGTCAGTTTTTGTTGCCAAATCAATAGGCTCAGCCCCATGAACAAAATAATAAATGCTTATGATCTGGTACTTGTTATTAAAAGCAGAGATCTGGAAAAAATCTGTGGTATATAAATGCTCTCCTATGGTTACTACAAGCCCTGTTTCTTCGGCAAATTCTCTTTTTAAGCAGTCACGTGTTCCTTCTCCAAACTCTAAACCCCCACCCGGAAATTTTGTTATGTAAGCGCCCCTTATAAATTCGTCGCTTAGTAAAACTCTTTTCTGTTTATCCATTAAAACGCCGTATACACGAACATTGAACATTTTATTTAACTCTTGTTTTTTTTCGTTTATAGTAACTCCAGGTTGCAACAAAAAAAATAATCATCGAAATTGAAACGGGTATCCAAAAAGTGTAAGGAGAATTTTTATACGGAATAGGCGTGTTCATACCATAAATACTGGCAATTAAAACGGGCACTGTTAATATTAAAGTAAGTGTGGTAAGTCGTTTTAAAACTTCGTTCTGATTATTGGCAATTATACTGGCAAAGGCATCTAAGGTTGAGCTAAGAATGTTCGTATAAATATTGGCCATTTCCAACGCCTGAGAATTATCAACTATCAGGTCGTTTAATACCTCACGCTCATCTTCGGTTAATCCTAAGAAATTAGTTCTTTCCATCTTCATTAGCAAGAGCTCGTTGCTGCGCAGCGAGGTAACGAAATACACAAGGCTTTTTTGAATCCTCACCAGTTCGAGTAACTCCTCGTTACGGTTGGCATCGTATAGTTTTTGCTCAAGCGTGTTTCTTCGCTGGTTCACTTCCTTCAGGTAATCCATAAAGTTGGTGACTACTTTTTCGAAGATGTTCAGCACCATCATATTTCTTTTATCGGGATGGCGTTTTTGAAAAGTGTTGAGAAACTTTTTAATAGCTCCGTTATCAAACGAATTAACGGTTACAATATGATTATGCGTTAAAATAATGCAGATAGGAATGGTGATATAAAATGCATCGCTTTCGTTAAATGAATTGTTTTCGGCCGGTGTTTTTATAACCACAAACTTTACATTATCCTCTACCTCAAAACGTGGTCGTTCATCTATATCGAGCGAGTCTCTTAAAAATTCAATTGGAATTTCCAGGTCTTCGGCTAATTCTAAAAACTCTTCTTCCTTAAACGGCGGAACAAGATTTACCCATATGCCATTTTCTGGTTTATCAATTTCAATTGTTTGCTTATTTACATTTTTGAAATAGTGGATCATGGGAGGGAAGAAGTTGCGGTTGTAAGTTTAGAGTTTAGAGTTTCGGGTTTAGCGTTTAGGGTTTAGGGTTCAAGGTTTTTAGGTTTAAGGTTTGTAGTTTTGAGTTTAAGTTTTAAGGTTTTAGGTTTTGTGCAGACTTGTAAGTTGGAAAAATTTTGGTTTAGAATGAAAGCTTCATAGTTCATAGTTTTCTTTTTGTATTTGGCTGGTATGCCTGCTCGCCTAAAATGAGACGCGGCGAATAAATTTGTTATTGTTGATTGTTATATTCTTATTTACTCATAGCAACTATAACTTCTACTTCACACATTATTCAATCGCTAACAACTTCAAACTACAGACCTTAAACTATATTTCGATTTCTCCTTTAAATACCATTGCCGCCGGTCCGCACAGCCAGATGTTTTCAAAATGGTTCTCATCTTTTCTATCAAACTCCACCGCTAAATGTCCTCCAGGGGTTTGTACTTCTACCCGGTTAAAACCCTGATCATTATGGGCACAAACAAGAGCGCTTGCAGTTACACCGGTGCCGCAACTAAGTGTTTCGTTCTCAACCCCTCTTTCATAGGTGCGTACCCAAATTCTGTCTTCTTCTCTTTCAACAAAATTAACGTTAATACCCTGGTCTTTAAATTCTCTGCTGTATCGTATTTTTCTCCCCTCGTTGTAAACATCATAATGATGGATATTGTCTATAAACTTTATGTAGTGGGGTGACCCTGTATCAACCTTCATGTTTCCGTAATGCTGCTCCACTTCATTTACATCTTTCATCTTTAACTGCACCCAATGGTGATTTCCAAAATTTGCTTCATGAGGACCATCAATAGCAAGAAAAGTATAGCTTGATTTTTCAATACCCATATCGCTGGCAAACTTTACAAGGCATCGGCCCCCATTACCGCACATACTGCTTCCGTGGCCGTCAGCATTATAATATTTCATTTCAAAATCGTAACCGTTTAGGAGGTTAAGAAGCATTAAGCCATCGCCACCAACTCCAAAATGGCGGTCGCACAAATGCCTGATCTGTTTGCTGGTTAAGTCGTCATATTGTTTACTACGGTTATCCATAATAACAAAGTCGTTACCGGTACCCTGGTATTTATGAAATTCGATCTTCATAATTATAAGGTTGAAATAATTTCTAAAGATTTTTTTATCATGGTTTCAATTGCTGCATCACCGTCTTTGCTGAACTCTTTTTTAATGCGGTTTGCAACTATTGTACTTATGCTTAAGCACTGATGTCCTAATAATTTCCCTAATCCATATATAGCGCTTGTTTCCATCTCAAAGTTTGTAATCTTATGTATTCCAAAGCTAAATTCAGTTAAACGGTTAATAAGATCGGGGTTTGTAAGGCCTAAACGTAGCACTCTGCCTTGCGGGCCATAAAAGCCAGGACAAGTAACGGTAATACCATGATGATAACCATTTACAAAATGCTTTAAAAGCCCGGAGGCTGCAGAACTTATATATGGATGAGAAAAGTTGTTGCTTATTTGTGTATGTGCAACGAATTGCTGAATGATCTGCATTTCTTCGTCGTTGTTATCATGACGATAGTAGTTCAATAAGTTGTCGATACCTAAACCATGAGTGGTAGCCACAAAACTATCTACAGGAATATTTTGCTGCAAAGAACCTGAAGTGCCGAGGCGTATAATATTAAGATGAGAAAGCTGAGGCTTAATTGTGCGTGTTTTAAAATCTATGTTTACAAGAGCATCCAGTTCGTTTACAACAATATCAATATTATCGGGCCCTATTCCTGTTGAAACAACTGAAATCCTCTTGTTGCCAATCGTGCCTGTGTGGGTAACAAATTCGCGATGCTGCAATTCAAACTCAATTTTATCGAAGTGCTTACTTACCGCTTTCACCCTGTCAGGATCGCCTACTGTTATTACGGTTGATGCTAATTCTTCGGGCCTTACATCTAAATGATAAATAGCGCCTCGTTTGTTAAGGATCAACTCGCTTTCGGCAATCTTACCCATACAGTTGTTTTAGGATAAGACAAAAATAGGGGAGATAGCGGTGGAATTAAATTTTCAATTTCTGATTTAGGGCTTTTCCTTATTTTCGCATCTCATCAAAGGGTCCTGTGACCGAGTGGCTAGGTAGAGCTCTGCAAAAGCTTCCACAGCGGTTCGAATCCGCTCGGGACCTCTGAAGTAAGGATTACAGAAATGTGATCCTTACTTATTTTTACCCAACTTTACTCTTACTCCTTGTTTTTCAAAGTTTTATAACATTCCTGACCTGATACGAGGATACACAAATTGAAAAATCTGATCGCCTGCAAAAACAATTGCAGAATAACTTTTATTATCAATATCAAACTGAGATTAGGTGATGGCTAATAA
>MWYU01000381.1 GCA_002050375.1 Chitinophagales bacterium 62-2 | reverse complement strand
TCTTAGGGCGGATCCACGCTTCAATAATTTGCTTCGCCGTATAGGTTTACCACTCTAATCTTTTTACATTTCAGATGCTGCTTTTTCGGCAATTCTGAACCGCCTTATTTACTTTAAAGTTCTCGGTATTTGAACTACTTCTTATTACATTAGGAATTCAATCGCCGCTATTTTAAAAGCTTTTTCCTATTAATTTATCTTTATGCTGATGCTTTAAAATCGCAGACTTTCAGTTGAAGAAACTTTTCACCATTCCACTCATTTTGTTCTATAGTAAATACAACATCTACAGGTTTCTTCAACTGGAGAAGGTGAAAACGATTAGCCATATTAAATCCAATGCCGTTATAAATGCAATTATTTTGTTTCAGTGAGAATTTCAAGTGCTGTTCTTTTATCACCTTGCAATATCCTGTATCAGTTACACTTCTTACAACAAAAACAGGGCGCAAATTTTCGGGTCCGTATGGTTCCATTTGGCTGATAATGTTATAAAAGGAGAATGAGATGTCGGAGAACAGAATTTCTGCATCTATAACAATTTCCGGTATAAGTAATTCTGGAGCTATGGTTTCGCTTACTACTTCTTCAAATTTATCTGTAAAGGCTTTCACATTTTCAGGAAGCAGGGTCATTCCTGCTGCTGCAAAATGCCCGCCGTATCCAATTAAGTGTTCTTTACAGGCATGAATAGCTTCGTACAGGTTAAAACCCGCTACACTTCTTGCACTTCCGGCAGCAACTTCACCGCTTCGGGTAAGCACTACTGTGGGACGGTAGTAACTTTCAATTAACCTCGAGGCTACAATTCCGACTACACCTTTGTGCCAATGTTCCTGGTAAACAACAGTCGATTTCCGGTTAACCATCATTTCATCAGCTTCTATAAGCGCTAACGCTTCTCCGGTTATGCTGGCATCAGCAATTCTTCGTTCAATATTGTCATCGTGAAGCAACTTAGCCAAAGCTTCTGCTTTATCACAATCTTTCTCAATAAACAATTGCACCGCTTTGCGTGCATCATCCATACGGCCCGCTGCATTTACACGGGGTGCAATTATGAATACAAGATTGTTAATGAACATTTGTTTTTCAACCTTCGCTAAGTTCATTAAGGCTTTAATTCCGCTGCAGGGGTTTTCATTTATCATTTGTAAGCCATAAAATGTCATCACGCGGTTTTCTCCCGTCATGGGAACAATGTCGGCAGCAATAGCAGTCGCCAATAAATCTAAATAACACAAGTAACTTTCGGCAGGCAGATTAAGAGTTTGGGCAAGAGCCGTCATTAATTTAAAGCCAACGCCACACCCACAAAGTTCTTTATAAGGATAATTACAACCGGGTTGTTTTGGATTAAGAATAGCTATTGCAGGTGGTAATTCTTTATCGGGCAGGTGGTGGTCGCAAACGATAAAGTCTATATTAAGTGTTTTTGCATAAGCAATCAAATCAATAGATTTAATTCCGCAGTCTAATGATATGATTAAGGAGAAGTTATTTTCTTTTGCATAATCAATCCCGATTTTTGAAACCCCATACCCTTCCCTGTAGCGGTGGGGAATATAAAAATCTACATTCGAATAAATATTACTTAGAAACTGGAACATGCTTGCTACAGCAGTGGTTCCGTCCACATCATAATCTCCGAATACCAGTATTTTTTCGTTGGAATGCGTGGCGGTTACAATACGGTCAACCGCCTTCTTCATGTCCCTCATCAACCACGGATCATGCAGGTGAGTTAACTGTGGCCTGAAAAAATCTTTAGCTTTTTCAAATGAATCAAAGCCTCTTTGCACCAATATTTTACATAAAACGGGATGAACCTTTAAGGCAGCGTGCAAAGAAGTTATTTTAGTGGGGTCGGCTTCTAAAAGCTTCCAGCGTTTTTGCATGTTTAATAATTTCGGTCGGTTGTATATCTCACTAATTCTTCCAGACCTTGCCTTACTTCAGAATTTGGGAACTGATGTAAAACTGATAAAGCCTCATCCCTATACGAATGCATTTTCTCGGTTGCGTACCTGATGCCTCCTGCTTTCTCAACTTCATCAATAACATATTGCACGCGCTCCTTTTTATTGTTTTCGTTTTTAATTATATATATAAGGCGTTTTTTTAAAGACCGGTCTACTTTATTAAGGGTAAAAATTAATGGCAAGGTTAATTTTTTTTCTTTGATATCGTTACCTGTAGGTTTGCCAACATTGGCATTTCCATAATCAAAAAGGTCATCTTTGATCTGGAAGGCTATTCCTACTTTTTCGCCAAACACTCTCATTCTTTCAATCGCTTCTTCATCTTCAAAGGTAGTTGAAGCGCCTGCAGCACACGACGAAGCAACTAACGAGGCGGTTTTATTCTTTATTATCTGAAAGTAAATGTTTTCGTTTAAGTTTAAGTTTCTTGCTTTTTCAATTTGCAACAACTCTCCTTCGCTCATCAACTTTACGGCAGTTGAGAGTATCTGTAATATTTTGAAATCATTATTGTCTAAAGATAAAAGAAGACCTTTTGAAAGCAGGTAATCGCCAACCAACACTGCAACTTTGTTCTTCCATAATGCATTAATCGAAAAAAATCCTCTTCTTTCTAAAGATTCATCCACAACATCGTCGTGAACTAATGTAGCTGTATGAAGTAATTCTACAAGCGATGCCGCACGGTAAGTACTATCGTTAATTTCTCCTCCCAATTTAGCACTCAGAAGAACAAACATGGGCCTCAATTGCTTACCCTTCCGCTTTACAATGTATTGCATTATTTTATCCAGCAGTGCTACATTACTTTTAACTGCCTGGCGGAAGTGTATTTCAAACTCTTTTAATTCGTGAGCTATTATTCGTTGTGCTAATTCCATCCCTATAATAATAAACGCAATATAATTCTATTAGAAGAACAGGGTAAATTTTGATCTGTGGGAATTAAATTCTACAGACATTAAGACCATTCACTTTACAAAGTAGGATAAATGATAATGTGACAAATTATTTTAACTGGTATAATTTTTTAACAATTGCAAAAGAATTTTAGGATTCTTTGGTAATTCCACCTCAAAGCATATTTTTGCATCGGAGATTAACCAGATACTCTATTAACAAAAATATAAAACACATCTATGGCAAGCAAAAAGTACATTTTCATTTTAGGCTTAATCAGCCTCTTATCCTCTGCAGGTTATTCGCAGACAACGCCGCAGAGCGATGCAGGGTATGACTGGAGAGATTCCTCCAAAATCTCCACTCGCAATCTACCACAACAGAGTGAGTTTTTAAATAACCAATATCCTTACCCTGCAAGGCCCCGCGACCAATGGGAGTTGGGTATTCATGGCGGTGTTCCACTAATAATAGGAGATATTTCTCCAAAAGTATTAAACGTGGGTGGTGGAATTTCTTTTAGAAAAGCCATAAATCATACTTTATCTTACAGGGTACAGTATAACGGTTACCGAATGAAGGGTAGGGATTACAGGACAAAAAATCCAAGTTCAATTCCTGGTAATGTAGTTAATGATCCCTGGAGAGGTAATTATGGAGGTACTAACAATCCTTTTGTGGGAAATTACAGAACGAATATGCACCAGGCTGCGTTTGATTTAATTTTTTCTTTAAATAACATGAGTCATTTTCGCGGAAATCCGAAAACAAATTTATACCTGTTTGGTGGTTATGCCTATTCAGCGGCTGATGTGGATGTTGACGCTTTAAATGGCAATTCTCCATACAATTTTTCTAGTATTAATTATTTACGTCCTCGGTCCGATACCCGGAAGTCTTTAAAAACCTTAATGGACGGTTCAGAGGAAAGTAACGCAGGTGTACTCAATGGAAGCAGAGATAATGCTCTTCCTTTTAAATTAACAAGTAAGAACTGGCTTTTTAGACATGGCATTTCTGCTGGTGGAGGTATGGCTTGGAAACTAAGCAATAAAGTTAATGTAGGTTTAGAACAAAGATTTGTAGGTTTTATGAATGGTGATGATTTAGATGGGCTGAATTTGGGAAGATCTAGTGACATAGTAAGTTATACAAGTGCCCGTATAAACATTAACATGGGTAGCTCAGCAAGCAGTGTTCAACCATTATGGTGGACAAATCCAAACAACTTTATATATAATGAGTTGAACCGTCCTGAGCATATGAAGTTACCGACACCGGTATTACCTGATGCTGATGGTGATGGTGTAACTGATCAATTTGATATGGAACCCAACACTCCTGCAGGTGCTCCTGTAGATGCACGTGGTGTTTCGAGAGACTCAGATGGCGATGGTGTTCCTGACTACAAAGACAAAGAATTACTTACTTCGCAAAAATGCTTTCCTGTTGATGCTGATGGTGTAGGTAATTGTCCTGAGCCTGCATGCTGCACAGAGATGAGAACAAAATTGGATAGTGCAATTGCAAATGGAGGCATGGGAGGAGGTAACTGTGGTATGACTACTCTACCTTCTGTACAGTTCAGATCAGGTAGTGCAAGCTTAAGCAGAGATGCACAAGCGGTATTAGCAAGTGCAGGTGCTCAAATCAAAGCTAACCCTACTTGCAGAATACGTGTAACGGGTCATGGCGCAAGCGACAAACGTGCTCAGCAATTAAGTTGGGATAGAGTAAATGCAGTAATCAGGTACTTGGTAGAAAGACAAGGTATTGGTGAAGACAGATTTATATTTGATTATGGAACAGAAGGAGATAACAATACAGTAGATTTAATGGGTACAACTGAAGAAGGACCTAATTCAGTTCCTGCTCCACATCCTAATTTAAGACGAAGCAGATAAGTTTTTAACGATTAATAAAAAGCCCTCCATTTTATGGAGGGCTTTTTATTGTGTCAGGCATGCATATCAGCTATAGGGTGCAAGTCCCGAATACGCTTTACAGTAGGGAGTATTAGCCAAGAGCAAGGGTGTCGTGGGCGACTGCGAATCTGAAGGAAGCTGGCGGCAAACATTCGAGCCTACGAACAGAAACTGCATACAAGGCGTGGTAGTGCGGGTGATGTTGCCAAACAAACAAAAGCCCCCTTACTGTACAGAGCACTACGGCGTAAATGCAGAGGCTACATGAATGGAAAGCGGATATGCTTACCCTGAGAGATCTGCGGATAATCCGGCAGAGACATGCGAGAATGTTGAAGCGGAAACAGGTGTTAGAACAAAGAATAACATCATGGCATTCGCAGAAGTCAGCAGAGGTCATAGTAAGCCTGCAACGAGCCGCATCCCAAAGAAACGGGCAAGTGCGGAAGCCTCACAAAAGGACGAAGGACTGAATGTTAGAATGGCGAAGCAATCAGGACGTTTATGGCAAAGCGACAACAACCGAAACACATCAGCGAACTACCTGTATGAGGATAGGGCAGAACCCGAAAGTAAAATAAAGGAGGAGTTGAGCCAAGCCACACAACCAATGAGAACAACGCCGGGAAGAAAGTCTTTTTTTTAAGTAGTATGCTTGAAGAAATATTAGACATCCGCAACGTACAAAAAGCCTTTAAGCAGGTAAGTGCCAATAAAGGAGCTGGAGGCATAGATGGTATGCAGACCGATGAACTTCGCGACTACCTCAATGCCAACTGGCAGACGCTACGGAAAGAAATTTTAGAAGGCAATTACAAACCGCAACCAGTGCGCAAGGTAGAGATACCCAAGCCACAGGGAGGCACAAGAATGCTTGGCATACCAACAGTAACCGACCGGCTGTTGCAACAAGCCATTGCCCAATGGTTAAGCCCGAAGAACGAAGAAGAATTTTCCAACTACAGCTATGGGTTCAGACCAAAGCGCAACGCCCATCAGGCGGTATTGCAGGCGCAAACCTATCTGAACGATGGATATGAGTATGTGATAGAACTGGATTTGGAAAAGTTCTTCGACAAGGTAAACCACGACAAGCTGATGGGACTGCTTGCAAAGCAGATAGCGGACAAGGGCACACTAAAGCTGATACGCAGTTATCTTACCAGCGGGATTATGGAAGGCGGCGTGGCAAGTCCACGAACAGAAGGCACACCGCAAGGCAGTCCGTTAAGTCCACTGCTATCCAACATTGTTTTAAACGAACTGGACAAAGAGTTAGAAGCAAGAGGTCATCGCTATGTACGCTACGCCGATGATTGCAGCATTTATCTAAGAAGTGAAAAGTCCGCCCAAAGGG
>MWYU01000561.1 GCA_002050375.1 Chitinophagales bacterium 62-2 | reverse complement strand
TTGAATACTTGCGTGAGAGAAACTAAAAGTTCCGGCTTTGTCATTTGTATTTACTGGTAAGAACGGCATTCCTACAACAGTTGTGAGGAATACAACCTTCATAAATACAGTTTTTTTAGTTAGTTAAGATGCAAAAGAATATATGAAAACGTTTGAAAGCAATCGCATGAATATGTATGTATATATAAGCGGTAAGTTAAAGAGTGGAAAATTGGTATTTACCGGATAAAGGGCTGAAGATATATTTGGAATTTCTACCTTCAACTACAAGGCTGTTTTAATACATATTAATGTGTTAAGAAATAAAAAGTGCATTGCATCTACTCCGGGATCTGGGCAAATATTCACAAGATGAAAACGTTCTCCCGCTTTACTAATAATTTTCCAATAATTTATAGAATTATATGCGTTCTTAGTTGTACAGTTATTATTAGTTATACCTCAATAGATAAGCGAATAAAATTTTACACCTCATCTTGCCTTTAATTCATTTTCATGTAATTTCACCGCTCAAAATCTACGCATTAGTTTTACCGGCTTTATTAAGCTACAAATGAATGCGTTCAGCAAAATATAAAAGTATGGCGGAAGCGATTTTAATGCCGCGTTTGAGCGATACCATGACAGAAGGAGTTATAGCTGCATGGCATAAAAACGTGGGAGATACAGTTAAAAAAGGAGACTTGTTAGCTGAGATTGAAACTGACAAAGCCACTATGGAACTTGAAAGCTACCAGGAAGGTGTGCTTCTGCATAGGGGCGCCGGCGATGGAAGTAAACTACAGGTAAATGACCTGCTGGCGATAATAGGCAGAGCGGGTGAAGATGTTACCGCTTTAATTGCAGAAAACCCGGGAAGCGGCAACGGCGCATCTGAAAGTACTGCCACACCACCACCAGCCGAAGTTTCTCAACCATCTCCTGCGCCTGCATCTATAGAAACAGGTATCGGAGAGCAAGCTTCTCCACCTGCAACTGCACCGGTTGAACAACCTGTTGATAAGCCTGCTGAAAAACCTGTAGGCGACCTTGATATTTCGACAATGGAAGAAGTGGTGCTTATGCCTCGCTTAAGCGATACAATGACTGAAGGCGTAATTGCAGCATGGAATAAAAATGTAGGAGATGCCGTTAAAAAAGGCGACGTACTTGCGGAAATTGAAACGGATAAGGCTACCATGGAACTTGAAAGTTATAAGGATGGTACATTATTATATCAGGGTGCCAAGCCGGGCGAAAAAATACAGGTGAACGACTTGCTTTGTATTATTGGAAAAGAAGGTTTAGATGTACAGGCAATTGTAGCTGCTGCTAAAGGAGGGTCAGTTCCTCAGCAAGAAGCAGCGCCGGCAAATGAACCTGCGCCGCAGGCCCAACAAACTGCTGCAGGTGAAACTGCACCACAACAGCAGACTGCTGCAAGTCAACCTGCACAACCTCAGTCTGCGATTCCTGAACCAGCATCATCTCAACCACAACAGCAGCAGATAGTTAATGACGGACGCATCTTAGCTTCTCCTTTAGCTAAGAAATTAGCCGAAGAAAAGGGCATTGACTTACGCTACGTAAAAGGAAGCGCCGACAACGGAAGAATTGTTAAATCAGATATTGATAATTATAAACCAACTCAACAACCGGCTCCTCAGGCAACTGCTACACAAACACCTGCTGCGCCTAAAGCTGCAGAACAACAAGCGCCCTCCCAGGTTGCCTCGGCGCCTGCGGGACAGGTAAGCTTTGATGAAGTGCCGGTATCGCAGATGCGTAAAACCGTTGCGCGGCGTTTAGCGGAAAGTAAGTTCTCTGCTCCGCACTTCTATTTAACCATGAGCATCGACATGGATAGTGCCGTTGCAAGCCGTGTTAAGCTGAATGAAGTTTCGAAAGTTAAGATCAGTTTTAACGACATAGTGCTTAAAGCAGTAGCGGTGTCGCTTAAACAACATCCTAAAGTAAACAGCAGTTGGCTCGGTGATAAAATACGCTATAACCACCACGTCAATATTGGGGTAGCTGTGGCAGTTGAAGAAGGGCTGCTTGTTCCTGTTGTCCGTTTTGCCGATACTAAATCCCTTAGTCAAATTGCTGCCGAAGTAAAAGATTTTGCTCAAAGGGCAAAAGATAAAAAACTGCAGCCTGCTGATTGGGAAGGCAGCACTTTCACCATCAGCAATCTTGGGATGTTTGGTATAGATGAGTTTACTGCGATCATTAATCCACCTGATGCGTGCATCCTTGCAATAGGCGGCATTTCACAAGTGCCGGTTGTAAAGAACGGACAAGTTGTGCCCGGTAATATTATGAAGGTTACACTCAGTTGCGATCATCGTGTAGTTGATGGTGCAACAGGCTCCGCATTTCTTCAAACCTTGAAAAGCTTTTTAGAAGAACCTTTGCGTATGCTGGTATGATTGCATATATTGAATTACAAGAACAGGGATTAAAGGAATGAACAAGGGTATAATTGTTTATTCTATCAAATCAAAAGGCTGCCTTTCTCAAGACAGCCTCCGCAACTATAATTCCAATAGTAATAAAATTATCCCAACTCATTTCTCTCAACCTTAGGCTCTACGCGTTACAACCTTTCAACCTACACTCTACATCTTTATAGCAAGGGATAAGCTAAAAACCCGGTGCTTTCCTTTATCACTTGCATTATTAGCGGTGTTTGAATTTATTTTAGCCAAGCCATAACCATAGTTAGCTCCAATGGCAAATTTATTAAAATCAAGGCCTGCTAATGCATTTAATCCGTAGTCAAATCTTTTAAGCTTGCCGTAACCTGAATTTTCTTCAACATGAGTGAAGGGATTATCATCACTGTAAACAATATCTCTTTCGCTCGAAATTGCTATGCCTAAGGTTTTGCCTTCAACTTTATTTTTACCCCCTACACCGGCTGCCACATATGGCCCAGCTCCTACATATATTCTTATGTATTCATCCAAAGGTATTTTGGCAACTAAATTAACGGGAAGCTCTACGTATAAAGGATTAGATGTTGCTTTCCAATAAGTAGGCGTAGTTCCTGTTGACTGGCCATTTTGAGTTTTAGACCCTTTACCGGTAAGCAGTAAAGCAGGTTGTAATGATAATCTTTCCGATAAAGGGAGGTTTGCTCCGAGGCCTGCATGAAAAGAGGTTAACATGTTTGCATCATCAACACGCCCGTTATCAGTTACTGATATGTTAGCAAAGTTTACCCCTGCTTTTACCATAAATCCCCCGCTATTTTCGGAAGGTTTTACCTGGGCAATTGTACTTAGAGTAATCAAACAAAGTGTACCTGCACTTAAAATAATTTTCTTCATAATTGGTTGTTTTAATTTCAGATTAGGTTTCGAATTCTATGCCAACTAACAATATCTGTATAATTACATTTGGTGGTATACGTTATCCACATTTTAAATTATAACTTCGATTACAAAAAACTAAATAAGCTCATGGAACTAACGAATGCAATAAACTGGTTTGAAATTCCTGTTGCTGATTTTGATCGTGCAAGGAAATTTTATGAAACCATTTTTTCTTATCAAATGCCCGAGAATCAAATGGGGGAATCAAGGATGAGTTTCTTTCTATATGATTTTAAAAGTGGTAAAATTGGAGGAGCTATTGTTTATAATCCCAAATTATATACCCCATCTGATAACGGTACCCTGGTATACCTGAATTGTGAGCCCGACCTGAAGATTGTATTAGATAAAGTTGAAGCTGCAGGAGGCAAAATCCTTGAACCTAAAACAGTTATTTCTCCTGAACAAAGCTTAGGATATTGGGCTATGATAACCGATAGTGAAGGGAATAGGGTTGCTCTGCACTCAATGCATTAAAAACGGAATTGTAAACAGCAGCTTGTTTTAAGGTGTTAGAATTAATCTCATGGTTTAATTATTGTAAACAAGATTAGTAAATGAAATCATAAACAATGGCAGTTAAGAAAACAGTGGTTTTAGGAGCGTCAGAAAACCCTTCGAGGTATAGTAATATGGCGGTTAACCGTTTATCTGCTCATAAACATCCCGTAATTGCAGTAGGGAGAAGGGAAGGCCGCATTGGAAATGTACCGATTGTAACAGGTCAACCTAAAGAAGAGGAAGTAGATACTGTTACACTGTACCTTAATCCAACAAATCAAAAACCTTTTTATGATTATATTTTATCACTCAAGCCTAAGCGGATCATCTTTAACCCCGGTACAGAAAATCCTGAATTATATGACCAGGCTCGTGAAAAAGGTATTAAACCTATGGAGGCATGCACATTGGTTTTGCTAAGTACCGGGCAATTTTAATAAGCAGCTCTTAATTTTTAGCTGCTTCTCCACATTTATCTTAAAAACTTTATCAAATTCCACAGCATCGAATTATTATTTTGGGTAATTTACACAAACCCATTAAATATGCATTGGAGAAAATTCAGCGGAGAACCCATTAATATCCCTATTAAAGATGCTGTTGAAACAGCTATAAAAAAAGAAACTGAAAAAGGTAACAAGTTAAAAGTTTGCATTGGCACCGACAGCCAGGTAAAAGGAATGGATACCGAATTTGCTACTGTTATTGTTTTTCTCAGAGAAGGTCATGGTGGCTTTATGTATATCCACAACGAAAAGACCAGGCAAAAATATTCCATTAAAGAACGGATGCTTGTTGAAGTTGCCAAAAGTATTGAGATTGCATATGAACTGTGCAACCTTTTTACCGAGTATAATGTAGATATGGAGGTGCATGCAGATATAAATACCAATCCCCAGTTTAAAAGCAACGATGCTTTACGTGAAGCAATGGGTTATATTTTAGGGATGGGCTTCGCGTTTAAAGCAAAACCAGAAGCCTTTGCCAGCAGTAGCTGCGCTAATAAAGTAGTGAATTAAGTTTTTAGGTCATTGGGTCATTAAGTCATGGAGACATTAAGGGAGTAACTTTCTTAATCGAAACAATAACTTATAAATTTTACCTGCTTGACTTTTTGACTTACTGACTTAATGAATTTTATTGAAGTGACTTAATCTAATGACCCCGATGACTTAGTGACCTAATGACTAATTCACTATCAAACCACTTTTACCAAATAATAGTTCGTCTTTCCTTTCTGCACAAACAAGTACTTATCATTAATAAAAGCAGAAAGATCAACCTTGAAGGAAACATCTGTTACTTTTTGCTTATTAAAGCTGAGACCGCCGCCTTGCACCATTTTCCTTGCTTCGCCTTTGCTTGGGAAGATGGAAGCATCTGCTAAAAAAGTTACTACATCAGGATTTATTACTAAAGCATCTTTACTTACTTCCACCGCAGGAACTCCGGTCAAAGTGCTATCAAGTTCTTCTTTTGACAGGGAAGCAATAATTTGTAAAGTGTCTTTGCTAAATAATAGTTCAGTTGCTTGTATTGCTTTTGCCAAATTTTCTTTTCCATGAACAAAGGTTGTTACTTCCTCAGCAAGTTTTTTTTGCAGTTTACGTCGATGTTCATTTCCGGTATGTTCAGCAATCAACTGCTCAATCTCCTGCAGCGATAAAAATGTAAAGATCTTAATATAGCGCAAGGCATCAGCATCAGAAGTGTTTAGCCAGAACTGGTAAAATTCGTAAGGAGAGGTTTTTGCAGCATCAAGCCAAATATTCCCTGGCTCACTTTTACCAAACTTGCTGCCATCGGCTTTTGTTATTAACGGGCAGGTAAAGGCATAGGCTTCGCCACCGGCTTTTCTTCGTATAAGCTCTGTTCCTGTTACAATATTCCCCCATTGATCGCTGCCACCCATTTGCAACCTGCAGTTTTTATTTACGTACAAATAATAAAAATCGTAACCCTGTACCAATTGATATGTAAATTCAGTAAAGCTCATTCCGGTTTCGCCATCAAGTCTTTTTTTTACACTGTCTTTAGCCATCATATAATTTACAGAAATGTGCTTACCAACATCGCGTATAAAACTTAAGAAAGAGAAATCTTTGAACCAATCATAATTATTGGCCATTTCTGCAGCATTACTTTTCGACGTATCAAAGTCAAGAAACTGTTCCAATTGTTTTTTTACACCTGCTACATTCTTTTGCAGCACATCTTCGCTCAATAAATTTCTTTCTTCACTCTTTCCGCTGGGGTCGCCTACCATACCTGTAGCTCCACCCACAAGTGCTACCGGTTTATGACCGGCCTTTTGCAAATGAACCAGCAATAAAATCTGAACTAAGCTGCCGATATGTAGGC
>MWYU01000454.1 GCA_002050375.1 Chitinophagales bacterium 62-2 | reverse complement strand
AGCCATGGTCATACCATGCATTTAGCTTTCTGTTTACTTTAAATGATGCTGTTTTTTCATCCCTTAATGGAGATAGATACCAGTAGTCATTGTTCCTTATTTTTTGTGGCTGGTAACCTAATTTTTCCAGGTACTCAACCATGTCCAATTGCTTCACTTCCTGCAGGGAAAAATGGGGGCTATTCATGTTGGTAATTTTTGATGATTTGATGAAAATGGGGTCTTACTCTTTGATTTATAATTGCTTATCACTTCATCTTTTTGTCATCAGAAGGATAAGCTCTTTCATCACACTTCTTTTTTTGATGAAACTCTGATGACACTTTTGATGACTATAATTCTTTGAACTTTAACTACTTATACTCTTGTCATCAAAATCATCAGAATAATGATGTTTTAAAACCTCATTTTGTGAAAGCTTATAATACCTTCCCTTGTAGTTGTATTCATAGATACTTCCATCGGAAGATAAACGGTACTGGATGTAAGAATTGGAGTTCTCAGAAGGAGTAAGCTCCCAAGTTTCTTGTAATACTTTTCTTATGCTGTTAGTGTCATAACCCCTAAACCCTTTTTTCTGCAACCACTCCTGCATATCGGATAAACTAAAGCATATCTCCCTTAATTCCTTCTGATCCACTATGGTCAGAAGAATTTGAGCCATCTCTACTTCCAATTTGTTGCGGTTATACTTCTTAACTCTTTTTAAGGCGCTTGTAACTATCTGTTCAGGCCTGAACCACATTCTTGTAACCGGCTGAGTGGTAAAAGGTCTTTCGATGAGGTAATGAATAAAGAAGGCAATTTCCTGTTTTAGTTGGGCAAGCAGATTTTTGTTCTCCTGTTGCAGCACTGGCAACCTTCTTATCCAATATCGTATCTCCCCGGGATCAATCAGAATAAAATTATCTTCATTGTTGCTGCACAGAATGAACTTACCGAAAAATTCTATTTCCTGGCGGTCCTGTCCCTTTGCTTCCACTTTATAATATCTGGAAGTGCTTAAACTTTTAATCCGCTCGGAATCTTCCTTTCTGTCAAGAAAAGTTTCATCTACACCTATGATTAATTTGTTTGCCCATTCTGCATTAAAATTGCTTCTAAAGTCTTCATTGCTGTTAATAGTCATGTTGTCGCCAAATAGGGCTTTAAGGAAGTTCAGGAAAGTTGTCTTTCCTGTATTCCGTTCTGTACTGACCAGGCAAAGGATTGGCAATATTTGCATGGGGTGCATCAGTAGGATCTTTAAATAATCAAGGCCGATATTTAATTGCTCACCAAAGACGTGGTTTAAGAAGACGAGTATCTTAGTAGGATAGCCTTGTATCGGCGGATGCAGGAAGGGATGATACCGGTTGTAAAAATTTTCGATCTCTCTTTTGTATTCGAGGTGATTAGGCACAAGGCAAAAGCCATCAAAGCGTGGTACAGAAGAAAGAAAATGCTTGCCATGATCCTGCTTAATACACTCTGTCGACCATGGAACTAAAAATTCAACCACATCTCCTGAAGCTAAAGGTTTACGTACCGTTTTGTAATAAGTGGTACCTATTCGAACATATTCCATGTTGGTAATTTTTTAGTACGAATTTTAATGATGATTACTTCTTCTCCTGGTGTTTATGAATTGATCAGCCTCTTGTCTTATTTCCATAACTGTTTTTTTGCGGCCGGCTTTTATCCATTCGGCTAATTCTGATTTATAGAAGTATAAGCGCTTTCCTTGTTTGTTAACGGGGATTTCTTTACGGCTAACCTTGCCATAAATAGTTGGATTGGAGAGATTAAGAAACTTTGCTGCCTGTGAGATGGTTAGCAGTTCCTCCGTTTCTGCAGGGTGATTACTTGCTGCAAGTAATAACTGTTCAATATCAGTCAGTTTTTCTTGCAGCTTACTTACCGCTTCGGGTAATTTTTCAAATGTGAGTGTTTCCATAACAGTATTTTATTTTTATACTGCAATGGTAGCGGGCTGTTATGCAGGGTTACAAGAGGTTGAAACTATAACCCCATTGTAACCCTCCTATGTTTTGTAATTTCTATTGTTTCTTTTAACAGGGAGAACATGAAACTGTCCGTCCTTTTGCCGAACATCTAAAATAGGAGACTGACAGCTTTTTGTATTGGAGGAAATAATGTCCTGCAGATATTTTTCTGTATAGCTTCTAACCAATCCTTTATCGATGTATTTAAAATGAAGGAGTATCCAGTCTATCAGTTCACTTTTATTGCAGCTTATAATCAAATTCGCTTCAAACAACTGCTTGAAAGCGTCGGACAATTGGTTTCCCTGGCCTTTGAAAATAAGAGGCTCACTTGCATCCAATCCAGATGTAAGAAGGTTTTTTAGAAGCGGTTGATCTTCTGATTTGAAATAATCTTTTATCAGATCATAGAATTTCTGCGCTACCCCTTCCTTAAAAACTGGTTTTGCTTCCTCCCTGTTAACAGTTTCACTTATTATAAGTTTCTCCGGATCTATGTTTTGTGGTATAACTTTTAAAACGCTTTGTTCAAATTCAAACAGTGTCTTTTCCCTTGTCCGTATAGTATCCTTTAAATCATCAATAAAATAATCATCTGCTATTGCCTGGTCTTGAGATGATAAAGAAGGAACTATAAAAATTCCATCTAAGTCAAGGCTAAATAAATATTCAGTAAAGTTTTCGCTTCCTAATGGCCTTATTGAGTAATTGATTTTGTGCCAGAATTTCTTGAACTTTTCTTTCAACTCAGCCAGTCTCTGCAATTGAAATAATATTTGTTCCGCAGGCAGGTTTAGAATATCTGTTAATGCAAGTTCCCGAAGCTCTTTTAGCTCATTTTTGAACGTATTGCTGAGGTAGGGACTTTCATGACTAATGTCATAGTAATTAAGCTCTCGTAAAATACCGTCTCTATTTGATTTCTTTTGGCTTATTTTAATATCGAGGGTCTGAAGCTTTATCAGAAAATCTTTGAAATGCTTCATATATACCTACTTTGAAAGTTATTACTTCTTGAATCCAATCCTTTCTCTATCGTTCCATTTTCTTTGTGCTGCTTTTTCATCTAACAGGTTTTCCAGTGCATCGTATATTTGATTTAGTTGGCCATCATGTTCGCCTAATCGTTCTTTTATTTCTTTTAGTTGTTCTTTAAAATCACCTTCGGTCGCCAAAACTTTTCTAACCTCAACAAATGCTCTCATAATAGCAATATTCATGTTTATTGCCTTCTCCGAATTGAGTACCCCGCTTAACATAGCAACTCCCTGTTCGGTAAAGGCATAAGGTGTTACATTAGTATTGCGCTTATTTTGGGATGCGGTAACAATTTGTGACCTCATAGAAGTACTTTCAGATGCAGTAACAGATTGTGACCGGATAGACTGCCACTCACTTAGGGTAAGGCGAAACATAAAATCCTCCGGAAACCTTTTTAGATTTCTTTTTACTGCCTGGTTTAATGCCTTAGTTTCTACTTCATATAGCTGTGCAAGGTCAAAGTCAAGGATTACCCTTTCGCCTCTTATTTCGTAAATCCTGTTTTGAATGCTTTGTATTATTTGCATAAAATATTTTATAGGTCCAATTGAATTTTATTAGCCGCGTCCCTTTTGGTTTGGTCAATAATTTTTGCATAAATCTGGGTAGTTTTCAAATCCCTGTGACCTAACATTTTAGATACTGTATAAATATCTGTACCCTTACTCAACTGAAGGGTAGCAAACGTATGTCTGAAACTGTGAAAGGTTATTTTTTTAGTAATACCCGCATCCGTTAGCCATTTTGAAAGATGGGTATTCGTCCATGCAGAATAAACCAATCCTTCTAACACTTTATCAAATGGTTGTCTACGACTTCCTAGTAGGCTCTATACGCTTGTCTCAATGTTGCTTTAAATTTATTGAAATAGGAAAAGGATGAATTTTTTGACAAAGGAGTTTTGTCATTACGCTTATTAGGTGCCGTTAGTAAGTAGTCTTTAAAGTCCTCGCAAAAACTTTCATTGAGGTCGGCAAATTTCAAATTTCCCTTAGTATACTTGATCAGGTAATTTAAAGCAGAAACCCAATTGTCATAATTTGATGTCTTCTTTTTATCCGATAATTTTCGGAAGTAGTCAACAAAAGACTGCTGTCCCTTCTCCTTAATTTTTAGTTGCTCCCTTTCGTAGCCTGTGTATATTTCAGGCTTATTGAGTTGATTATCTCGTTTCTGCCGTATTTGCTCGGCCAGGTTTAGAGTTTCCTTATTATGCTGTTTATCAACTTGAGTTTTTGCTTTATCAAATATATATAGCCCTAAAAATTCTCTCCGGGTTGGTTCACCTGTATCCGCATTTACTATTGCAGGGTAAAAGTCCAGGTATAAACTTTGCCTGTTACCACTGATTGCTTTGGTTCGTAGTTTAACTTTTGTCATATAAAAAGTTTATCTAATTCAGACCTCTTTATTATTGACCGGGTTCCTGCTTTTCCTGTTTTTATTTCACCCCGTTTAAACATCCTATAAATAGTCCTACGACTTATTCCTAATACTTTACAGGTTTCCAGTATGCTTAAAAATTCCTTCGCTTTTAAATCTTCAATTGGTTTCGCCTTTACTGCTTCCGTGTCAATTTTAACGGCTTGTATTTTAGAGTTTTTCAATCTCGCCTTATATAATCTTTTCGCACAATTATCTGAGCAAGTTTTTGAGGTTGTCTTCCTTGCCTCGAAATCTTGTTTACAAAATTCGCAAACTTTCTTAACCCTAATATTCGAACTCATAATTGTTAATCTTTGTGTCCCTATGTGTCTATATGTGCCTCTGTGTGCCTCTGTGTGCCATATTTTGGCGAAATAACTAAGTTGAGGTACAAGTAGCGACTACAGTAGTGCTAAGGTACAAATAAGGTACAAAATTGAACAAATGAAAAGAGTAATATCAATAAGCAAAAAGCGGAGAAGCGATTATTTAAAATTGATAATGAGGGAGTTATATGCTTTTTGTATTCTTTTAATTTTAGATATTTATGGCATTTATTTGCCGATACAGAACTTACTAAAAATATAATCCAACTGATCCTCATTCGTAATCTCACCAGTTATCTCTCCTAAATAATGTAAACATGTACGAATATCGAGCGACAACAAATCACCTGAAATATTTTTTTTCATTCCATTTTTAATATTTTCTAAAGATTGAAGTACTAACCTAAGTGCTTCGTAATGCCGTGCATTTGTTACAATAGTATTTCCAGACTTTAATTGTCCTCCAATTACCACATCTACTAATCGCTGCTTTAGTATTTCAATATTTTTTGCATTATTAGCTGAGATAAAAAGAACACTAGTATTTGAAAACTTATTTGCTAATATTTCGTCAGTACTCAAATCTATCTTATTACCAACAAGTAAATATTTAATTGCCGATTCCTGCATTTCATTTATTGTAATCATCAATTCATTTCGCGAAATTTCATTAACATCAAATAGGTACATCACAATATCTGCCTGTCTCATTTTTTCCAGACTTTTTTCTACTCCTATATTTTCAATTACATCAGTTGTATGCTGACGAATACCGGCCGTGTCTATTAACCTAAATAGTATTCCATCTATATTCAATACCTCTTCAATGGTATCGCGGGTTGTACCTGCTATCTCACTTACAATAGCCCTGTTTTCATTGAGTAAAGTATTTAATAAAGTAGATTTACCCGCATTAGGCTTGCCAATTATTGCTACGCTTACTCCATTCTTAATAACATTTCCTAACGAAAAAGAATTTATCAAAGACGATGTTATGATGTATGCTTCTTCAACTAATTGATTTAAGCTGCTCCGGTCTGCAAATTCTACGTCTTCCTGACTAAAATCAAGTTCTAATTCAATTAATGCAGAAAAACTTAAGAGTTGATCTCTTAGTTCTTTAAGAACTGAAGAAAAGCCGCCCCTGATATTATGGATTGCCGTTTTGCTGCTTGCTTCTGTATTACTTGAAATTAGATCAGCAACAGCTTCTGCCTGCGTTAAATCTAACTTTCCGTTTAGAAAAGCCCTTTGGGTAAACTCTCCCGGTTTAGCAAGCCTTGCACCTTTTTTTGTAACTGCAGCTATTATTTTTTCCAAAACATAAGGAGAGCCGTGAGCGGAAATTTCTACAATGTTTTCGCCTGTATAAGATGCAGGCGCTTTAAATAATGAAATAACAACCTGGTCAATTACCACTCCTTCATGTTTTAGCAGCCCTACAT
>MWYU01000500.1 GCA_002050375.1 Chitinophagales bacterium 62-2 | reverse complement strand
TTCAACGGTCTTTAGCCCATAACTCATTAAACTGCGAAGGGCTGTTGGTGCGGTATAAATAATATTCACTTTTTAATTATCAACAATCTCCCAAAGGCGACCGGGTTTGTATTTATATGGGGATGATTCCCGAGTTGGCAATTGCAGTGCTTGCTTGTGCCCGAATTGGTGCAATACATAGTGTAGTGTTTGGAGGCTTTAGTGCACAGAGCATTGCCGACCGGTTAAAAGATGCGCGTGCCGAATGTATCATAACCTGCGACGGAGCTTTTCGGGGACAAAAAGATATTGCTCTTAAAAGCATTATTGATGATGCCCTTATCGCCTGCGATTTTGTGAAACGTGTAATTGTTTGCACCCGCACCCGCACTCCGGTAAGTATGTTAAAAGGAAGAGATGTTTGGTGGGAAGATGAGATTAAAAAAGTGGAAACACTAGGGCTTCAAGATTTTGAACCCGAAGAAATGGATGCAGAAGATCCTTTGTTTATTCTGTATACATCAGGATCGACAGGTAAGCCAAAAGGCGTTGTACATACTTGTGCCGGGTACATGCTGTTTACCAATTACACTTTTGTAAACGTGTTTCAATACCAGCCGGGTGATGTACATTTTTGCACTGCTGACATTGGTTGGATAACCGGGCACAGCTATATTGTTTATGGCCCTTTAAGTGCCGGAGCTGCTACCTTAATGTTTGAAGGAATACCAACATGGCCTGATGCCGGCCGGCTTTGGGAGATTGTTGATAATTACAAAGTGAATATTATTTATACCGCACCAACAGCCCTTCGCAGTTTAATGAGTTATGGACTAAAGCCCGTTGAAAATAAGGACCTGAGCAGCTTAAAAGTTTTAGGCACGGTAGGCGAACCCATTAATGAAGAGGCATGGCATTGGTACGACGAGCATATAGGAAAAGGAAAGTGTCCGATTGTAGATACTTGGTGGCAAACCGAAACAGGTGGCATACTGATTTCTAATCTCGCCGGCGTTACGCCTGCTAAACCATCGTATGCTACACTACCCCTGCCTGGAGTTGAACCGGTATTGGTGGATGAGCAGGGACGGGAGATTGAAGGAAATAATGTAAGCGGCAACCTTTGCATCAAACATCCCTGGCCCGGAATATTACGAACAACTTATGGCGATCACGAACGGTGCCGGGCAACTTACTTCGCATCGTACGACAATCTATATTTCACGGGTGATGGTTGCTTAAGAGATGAAAATGGATTTTATCGAATTACAGGCAGGGTAGATGATGTATTGAATGTAAGCGGCCATCGCATTGGCACTGCCGAAGTGGAGAATGCCATTAACATGCACGCTGGCGTTGTTGAAAGCGCAGTGGTGGGTTATCCTCACGACATTAAGGGGCAGGGGATTTACGCTTACGTTATTTTAAGCAATATGCATGGCACCGAAGAAAGTACCCGCAGAGATATTTATGCTACCGTTTCAAGAATTATTGGCCCTATTGCAAGGCCTGATAAGGTTCAATTTGTGAACGGCCTGCCTAAAACAAGAAGCGGAAAGATCATGCGAAGGATACTAAGAAAGATTGCTGAAAACGACATGGATAACCTGGGGGATACAACTACATTATTAGATCCGGCAGTTGTGGATGAAATTAAGGTTGGAAAGTTGTAATCGGTAGGTGATGGAAACTACCTGTCGTTTAAGCAACTCTCAAACTCTATATTTTATTTAGTTCCCGGTCAGCTTGAAGAACACAACAGCAGCAGAAAGCTATTTTAAAGACAAACATCAACAGCGGCAAAGGTTATAAACTATGAAGGCAATGCTACAAAGAGCATAACAACCCTTAATTGCTTTGTATCTAAATTGATGGATGCTTAAAGAAGGGTGAGATCAATTCGTACGACCTGATTTTTGCACCATTATCATATATATGAGAGGCTACCATTAATTCGTCTATGTCAGTATCATTTACAAAAGCTTGCAATTGTTCTTTTACTGTTTCGGCACTGCCTATAAACGAAAATTGCAACATTTGCTGAACTGCTGCTTTTTCAAAATCGTTCCAAATACCTTCCATACTTTTTACTGGTGGTTGTAAGGGTTGCCTTTTACCTGTAACAATACCCATTGCCAGCATATAAAAAGAAGTTGCAAGCCTTTGAGCTTTTTCATCTGTATCAGCAACTATCACATTCACACACGCAAGGCTATATGGTTGCTGTAGTTGTTTGGATGGTTTAAAGTGCTGCCTGTAGAGCTTCAATGCATCGTAAAGATAAGCAGGTGCGAAATGGCTGGCAAAGGCAAAAGGCAATCCAAGTGCAGCAGCAAGTTGTGCACTATAAGTACTCGACCCAAGCAGCCATACGGGCACTTCGGTACCTTCTCCGGGAATAGCCCGTACACGCGAAAGTGGATCTCTTGGTGCTAAATATTCCATCACTTCCAATACATCGTGCGGAAATTCGTCAACAGAACCTTTGAGATTTCTGCGCAATGCCGAAGAAGTAACGGGATCCGTGCCGGGGGCACGACCAATCCCTAAGTCAATTCTTCCGGGATAGAGAGCTTCTAATGTGCCAAATTGTTCTGCAATTATCAATGGCGCATGGTTGGGAAGCATAACCCCGCCCGAACCTACACGAATGCGAGAAGTACCACCGGCTATATAACCAATTAATACAGACGTTGCTGAACTTGCAATGTTTTCCATATTATGATGTTCGGCAAACCAGTAACGATAGTAGCCGAACTTCTCCGTGCTTCTGGCAAGCTCCAAACTCTTTTTAAACGAATCCGAAGGTGTGTCTCCTGCTGCTATTGGCGCAAGGTCCAGTACACTTACCGGTATTTCTGCTAAATGCTTTCCCATATATTAATGCATTACCTGATCGTACAAAAAATGTTACCGAATATGCTGGTAAACTTTTGTTTAGTCAAACTTATTTTATTTTTATTCGGTCTCCGCTTGAATTGGTTAAATGAAAAGCCTTATCCATTAAGTACACCTTTTAAACGCGTTCTTTCATGCCCATTTTTGTGCTGTAAAAAATAACACACAAAAAAAATTAAATCATGAACACGATAACAAATCAGCGAACAGAGTCAATCTCATTTTTGCAAAGTATTATTGGCAAAGGCGGCCCTGAAACAGTTGAATATGACGCCCTCAACGAAATATTTGATCATCTTTCAGAGGATTATAAAGCGGGTAAAATGAGTAAGTATGAATTACAATTATTACAGGAAGGGTTTGGTGATGAGTGCATGGAAAATACATTACACGGACATATAAAAACCAAACCTTATGGCTATGCCGGAGACTTTATGATTATTGATAAAATTTACCGCGAACAGGTTACCACTGATCAAAGGTTTGAAAAATGGGATATATTCTGGAACAATCATTCTGCAGCAAAAGCAGTACGCAACAGGAAGGATTACTTTATAAAAACGATGACTAATCGTCTTGCATTAAAACAATCAATGCGGTTATTAAATGTAGCCAGTGGTCCCGCAAGAGATATAGCCGAATTGTATGCAATTATACAGCCAAAGCAACTAAGCACTGTATGTGTTGAAGCAGATAAAACAGCTATTGCTTATGCGAAAAATGTAAACAAAGCAAATGCTGATCAACTTGAGTTTGTTCATCAGAATATATTCCGTTTTACTGCGAAAGAACAATTTGATATGGTGTGGAGCGCAGGCTTATTTGATTATTTTGATAACAACATTTTTTTGAAACTGCTTCGTAAATTCATTAGCTGGACAAAACCAGGAGGCGAAGTAATCATCGGAAACTTTAGCGTGCAAAACCCAAGTCGAAACTACATGGAACTAATCGGAGATTGGTATCTGCAACACCGGTCAGAAGAGGAATTGATTGCATTTGCCCTTAAAGCCGGAGCAAGAAAAGAGAATATATGGGTAGGTAAGGAATTAGAAGGAGTGAATTTATTCTTGCATGTGAAAGTGGATTAATGGAACTCTTTGAAGGTTGATGATCAATAAAATAAATTCGACTAAAATTAGCAGCAAAGTAGATTTAGAGAATGTGTATAATTGAAAATGAACCAGTGCCCAACCTTACTTTGAAGATACCCGTAATTGAACCCGGGAACATTGTATAAAATGTTATTCGTTCTTATGCCCTTTGCATTTTGCTTAGGGTATTTTTTTTAAACGATACATTTTATAGTAGTTATTGGCATACAAAAAGTTGCTCTGTCTATTCTAAGGGAAACGTTTTATGCTTTTGTATAAAGGGGAAAATTAGTGTCAGGGCATTAATGCCGGGTGTAAATCCTTAAAAACTTAACCCTATAAAAAAAGCTATTAATTAAAATAGCTTTTCCGAAATTTATATAACAACGAAGATGTATTCTATGTTTTTTAAGCTTTAGTGCTAAACCTATGCGGGTTGCAAAGCTTCTATTTCTTCAAGGTTTGCACTGAGCTCTTTATCTGTGAAGAAATGATTTTCTAAATTACCTTCAAAATAATCCGCATAAGCCTGCATATCTACAAAACCATGGCCACACATATTAAAGAGAATAACTTTTGAAGTGCCTTCCAATTTTGCCTGGTTAGCTTCCCGTATCACTTGCGCAATGGCATGTGTTGCTTCGGGTGCGGGAATAATTCCTTCCGTTTTAGCAAACTGTACCCCGGCTTCAAAACATTCCAACTGTTGAAGTGCCTGTGCCTCTATTAAACCATCCTTTAATAATTGACTGCATAATACACTTGCCCCGTGATAACGCAGGCCGCCGGCATGTATTGAAGCAGGCTTGAAATTATGACCAAGCGTGTACATTGGCAGTAAAGGTGTGTAACCTGCAGTATCTCCAAAATCGTAACGAAAAACTCCTTTTGTAAGCTTCGGGCATGAAGCAGGTTCTACAGCAATACACCTTACACGCTTAGTACCGGTTATCAAATTTTTTAAGAAGGGAAAAGCAAGACCGGCAAAGTTAGAACCGCCACCTAACGGAGCAATAATAATGTCAGGATAATCACCTGCATACTCCATCTGCTTCATCGTTTCCTGGCCAATGATTGTTTGATGAGTTAACACATGATTTAGTACTGAGCCAAGTGCATACTTGGTATGTTCATCAGCCACAGCCCGCTCAATTGCCTCTGAGATGGCAATGCCAAGGCTGCCTGTTGAACTACTATCCTTTGCAAGAACATCTCTGCCTGCCTTCGTTCTATTGCTTGGAGATGCATAAACATCTGCGCCAAAAGTATTCATCATGATCTTGCGGTAGGGTTTCTGGTCGTAGCTGATACGTACCATATATACCTCGCATTCCAAATCAAATTGTGCACAGGCAAAGCTTAAAGCAGTGCCCCATTGTCCTGCACCTGTTTCTGTAGTAAGCCGTTTCACACCTTGCTTTTTATTATAATAAGCCTGCGGAACAGCAGTGTTGGGCTTATGTGAACCGCTCGGGCTTCCGCCTTCATATTTATAATAAATCTTAGCTGGTGTATCTAATAATTTTTCCAATCCGTATGCACGCATAACAGGAGTCGGACGCCAAATGCGATAAATGTCTCTAACCTGGTCAGGTATCTCAATATATCGCTCGGTACTTACTTCCTGCTTTATCAACTCCATCGGAAAGAGCGGGGCGAGGTCTTCAGGGCCAACAGGTTGTTTAGTGCCGGGATGCAAAGGCGGCAAAGGTTTATTAGGCATATCTGCTACAATGTTGTACCAATGCTCCGGCATTTCCGATTCGTTTAGAAAGATTTTCTTCTGATGCATGTTTGTTGGTTTAATAAATAATATCTTGATAAGAAAGAAATATACTGTTTATAAATAGTACGGGCACATATACTGTTGTTTTTATTTAGGCTACGTAAATATTGTTCCTGCATATTTGTACTGTAACTTTTCATAGTCCTGTCTCAAATTTATTGTATGTCGTGTTTTTAATAACACCAACATACTCAACCTATAGCTGATCAGAAATTACTGACGGATCCCATTCAACTTGTGCTGCTACTATCTGTCCTTCGCGGTTGAAGTAAAAATTTTCTGTTCCATTAAAATATAATTTCCTGCCGTTATATCCCACAGCTTCTGCCTGCCACTTTACTGTAGCTGAGTTGAAAGCTAAAGTTTTTTCTACAATAGTCATTTTCAGTTCAGCAAACATTCTCTGTACGCCTTTAAAAAATATTGCCAACTCTTTTTGTCCAATAAACGGCCGGCTGCCGGCAGGATCTTCTATATAACCTTCTTCGGCAAATAGATTACAC
>MWYU01000555.1 GCA_002050375.1 Chitinophagales bacterium 62-2 | reverse complement strand
AGACAGCTATACCATTGATGAACACTTTTCAACCGCGCAGGCTTTTGCCGTATCAGACGGAAAAATTGCAGCCGTTGGAACGAACGAAGAGATACTGAAAAAGTATAAAGCAAGGGAAACAATTGATGCTAAAGGACAGGCAGTTTACCCCGGCTTTATAGATGCACATTCGCATTTTATGGGCTATGGACAATCACTTTTCCAGGTAGATTTATTTGGAGCTGCGAGTTGGGATGAAGCTGTTGAAAGAGTTCAAAAGTTTGCTAAAGAACACCCTGATGAAGCATGGATAAGAGGGAGAGGATGGGATCAGAATAAATGGCCCGGCAAGTCATATCCAACAAATGAAAAGCTAAATCAATTGTTTCCTGATAAGCCTGTTTTATTAACAAGAGTGGATGGACATGCTGCAATAGCGAACCAAAAGCTATTGGCTCTCTCAGGCGTTAAACCCGGGCAAAGGTTAACCGGTGGCGAAGTGGAAACAAAGAACAGGAAATTAACAGGAGTTTTAATTGATAATGCTGTTGATCTTGTTACCGCCAAACTTCCGGCTTCTACGATAAATGATTATATGAAGTGGCTGACTGCTGCCCAAAACAATTGCTTCGCTGTTGGTCTTACCACTGTTAGTGATTGCGGGTTGATGTATAACGATGTGCAAACCATCGACGGCCTGCAAAAAGAGGGCAAGATCAACATGCGCATGTACATCATGCTTAGCGATAACAGCACCAACTATTCAAGATACCTGAATGATGGCCCCTACAAAACAGACAAAATGTTTGTGAAGGGAATTAAGGTTTATGCAGATGGAGCTTTGGGAAGCAGAGGCGCTTGCCTGCTTCAACCTTATGCTGATAAACAGAGTTGGTTTGGTTTTCTGCTAAGCAATAAATCTCATTTTGATTCTGTTGCAGATATGTTAGCCCCAACAGAGTTTCAGATGTGCACACATGCCATTGGTGACAGCGCAAATCGGGAGATTTTACACGTTTATAATCGGGTACTAAACGGTAAAAATGACAAGCGTTGGAGGATTGAACACGCACAGGTCATTAACGAAAATGATTTCAGTTTATTTGGTAAGGCGAGTGTAGTGCCGTCTGTACAACCAACCCATGCAACAAGTGACATGTACTGGGCTGAAGAAAGGTTAGGCCCGGAAAGAATTAAGGGCGCTTATGCTTACAAACAGTTATTACAACAGAATGGATGGTTGCCTTTAGGAACAGACTTTCCGGTGGAAGATATTAGTCCGTTTAAAACTTTTTTAGCAGCCGTGGCTCGTAAAGATGCAAAAGGTTTTCCTAACGAAGGGTTTCAGGCCCGAAATGCACTAACCCGGCAGGAAGCTATAAGGGGAATGACTATATGGGCCGCAAAAGCAGGCTTTTTAGAAAAGGAAGTTGGAAGTTTAGAAGTTGGGAAAAAAGCTGACTTCACTATCCTGGATAAAGATTTGATGAAGGTTGATGAGAACGATATTTTGAATACGAAGGTTGTATCAACTTTTATTGGGGGGAAGAAAGTATATAATCAGCAGTAAGAAATTAAGTTATGTTATCCATGAGTTGAAAGTCCTTCAATGAACAAGCGTAATAGCCAAAGGAGTTGGTATCGTAAACCTGGAGGCCAATTTTAGAATTGATGGCTTCCGAATTCTATATTCCGCTGCTAAAACCCTGGTTGATTTTTCGATTAAGTAAGAGTAGACGTGTGTTCCGAGACCATTTAAATAAGTCGGGTTAGGAGTTAGAAAATAGCACGGATTTGAAAGACACAAAATTCGGATTCGTTAGTTATAATGATACCGGCATTGAAGAATATGTAACCGGCCGTCCTTTATCTTATAAATCAATCTATGCTCATCAGTAATTCTTCTGCTCCAGCAACCACTATAATTGCCTTTTAATGGTTCTGGTTTGCCAATTCCTTTGAAGGGGGAACGAAGGCAATCTTTAATCAATTCATTAACGCGCAATAAAACCTTCTTATCCGTTTGTTGCCACTGCAGATAGTCTTCCCAGGCATTTGTTTGCCATACTAATTCCATTTTATTCTTCTATTAACGGCTTTTGCAAAAACTCACCTTTTTCCATTTCTTCAATTGCCTCATCTAACCGTTTTCTGTTTGCATTACTGTTTATTAAATGAAGTGTTTCGTTAATAGAATTATATTCTTCCAAACTCATAACTACTACATTCTTTCCCTTACTACGCGATACAACAACAATTTCCTTGTCCTCATTTACTTTATTTAAATTTTTTGTAAGATTCTTTCTGAATTCTGTATAGTTTACTACTTCCATAAGTAATCAATTAAGTCCTAAATTAAGTGCTTTTTCTTGAAAGTCTTCTTCATGAGAACTATATTAATAAGGTGTCATCCCTTTTTTCTTCCATCCATAAATCCTTTAAATCTTTGATCTTTTTCCTCAATCTGCGTAATCTATCAATCCATTAAATCTGCGATCCTTTTTTCCGCTTTTCGTTACTCCCTTTTCCCGATTCCGTAATTGCTTGAATTTTCCTTGCGTCAAATTTGCGGCAGCAAAAATGATTATGAGAAAATTTTTATTGACAGGAATAGTTGTAGTGTTTTTGGGAAATGCTTCTGCACAAACAGCCGAAACTGAAGTTTTAAAAGATACTATTAGTGCTGAAAAAAACTTACCCGATATAACGGTAGTAGGTCGCGGCAGCCGCAGCGATTACCAGCAAATGCCTGAAATTGTAGGTACTAATATTTATGCAGGCAAAAAAAATGCATTAATTGTTCTAGAAAATGTTCAGGGAAATGTTGTGATGAATAATATGCGCCAGGTAATGGCAAAAGTTCCCGGAATTCACATTTGGGAAAGCGACCCAAGCGGTATTCAGATTGGTATCGCGGCACGTGGTTTAAGCCCCAACCGTAGCTGGGAATTTAATGTCCGGCAGAACGGTTACGATATAGCTGCCGATCCTTTCGGTTATCCTGAAGCTTATTATAATCCTCAATTACAAGCCGTTCAACGTATTGAAATAGTGCGTGGGCAAGGTTCTTTACAATATGGGCCTCAGTTCGGTGGATTAATTAACTACATACTTCGCAACGGAAGCGATATTAGTAAACCTTTTCAATTCGAAACCCAGCAAACTATTGGGAGCAATAACTTATTCAACTCATACAATGCCATTGGAGGCAAAACAGAAAAGGTGCATTATTATACTTTCTTCGATCATCGCAACGGCAATGGATGGAGACAAAACAGCCGCTTTTATACCAATGCAGGTTTCGGTACGGTAACTTATTATTTCACGCCGAAGTTTTCTTTAACTGCCGAAGTAATGCATTCAAATTATCGCAGTCAGCAGCCCGGCGGTTTGCCAGACTCATTGGTATATTCTGATGCTAAAAAAAGTTTCCGCAGTCGTAATTGGTTCGATATTACGTGGACCAATCCTGCCCTGATTGCCAATTATCAGATCAATGATAACACCCGCTGGAACACTAAGTTGTTTGCAACGATCGGTGATAGAAACAGTGTTGGCTTTCTTCAATCTATCCTTACAAAAGATAGTATAAATGCTACTACCCGCGAGTATAATAACCGTGTTATAAATATCGACCAATATCGCAACTATGGTTTAGAAAGCCGTATCATTACTGATTACACTTTAGCTACTATGAACAATACCGTATCAGGTGGTATAAGGTTATATAGTGGGCAGACCTATAGAAGAGCAGATGGGAAAGGCACAACGGGAACTGATTACGATATGACCGTAATTGGTGTGTACCCGCGGGATGTAACATTTAAGTCGAAAAATGCCGCAGCTTTTGTTGAAAATATTTTCCGGTTAGGAAAAAAACTTATTATTATTCCCGGCCTGCGTTACGAATGGCTTGCAGGTTCTGCCAGCGGCAGAAATGGTTTTGCTTCGAATGGTTCCGAAATCATTTTACAAAACATTAAACGCAGTCGCAACTTTTTTCTCGGTGGGCTTGGCGCAGAATATCATGTAACAAAAGAAACCGAGATTTACGCTAACTATAGCCAGGCATATCGTCCTATTCAGTTTGCAAACCTTCAGGCACCTCCGTCAACTGATGTTGTTGATCCCGATCTAAAAGATGCAAGGGGATATAATGTTGATTTAGGTTATCGGGGTAAAGTCAAGAACTATCTTCAGTTTGATGTGAGCGGATATTATCTACAGTATAACAATCGCGTAGGAACAGTTAGTGTAAATGCATCTCCTTCCACGCCTGCGTATCGCTTAGTTACAAATGTTGGAGCAAGTACCAGTAAAGGTTTGGAGAGCTATATGGAATTCAACGCTGCGCGGGCTTTTTCTTCGTACAGTAATGCAGACCTTATTTTATTTAGCTCTTACAGCTATACAAACGCTAAATATACCACCGACGATGAAAAGGCAACAACGAAATTGGCCGGAAATAAAGTGGAGAATGCGCCCTCTCATATATTTCGCGGAGGTATTTCTGCAGGATGTAGCAATTTGTTAGTTACAGCACAACTTAGTCAGGTAGGCGAAACATTTGCAGATGCAAATAATACGGTTGCACCTTCAGCAAACGGTCAAACAGGTTTAATTCCATCATATACCGTTGCAGATTTAACTGCCAGTTATAAATTGCCTATAGGCATTAGTCTTAAAACCGGCATAAATAATCTTACTAACGAAAGATACTTCACCCGTCGTGCCGGTGGTTATCCTGGTCCTGGTGCATTACCTGCTGATGGAAGAACTTTCTTTGTTTCGGTTGGTGCTAAATTTTAAAGCTTCTATAACAGTGCATTAAGGTACATCGAAAGTGCAGCCAGATTTGGGTTGCACTTTTTTATTTATCAGTTCTTTCGCTTCGTATTCATTGGCTCTACATCTTCAGAAACAATCAAAATGTTCTCAGCAAACTTTGGGCTTACACTAAACCTTTTACCATTCACTTCAATTTCTATCAATTCATCGTAGGGCTGTTTAGATAACACTTTTATTTTCTTATTTATACTAAGCCCAACTTTATCTACATATTGGAGAAACGAAGAAGAGTTTTCTTTTACACCAATCATCATGCAGCTTCTCCCAATTTCCTGTTCATTCAAGGTTTTCTTTAGTGGCACTTTCATTTCTCCTTTAGCAGTAGGTATTGCATCACCATGGGGATCAAAGACAGGGTAGTTCAAAAACTTATCCAGCTTATCAACCAGTTTTGAGCTTTGTATATGCTCTAATTGTTCAGCTACTTCATGCACTTCATCCCAGGTAAACTCTAATTTTTCGTAGAGAAAAGTTTCCCATAAACGATGTTTTCGAACGACTTCAATAGCGAGCTTTCTGCCGGATGTTGTTAAAGATGATTTGCCATATTTTTCATAATCAATCAACTTTTTTTCTTTTAGCTTTTTAAGCATATCATTTGCAGTGGCAGGTTTTACGTTGAGATGGGCAGCTATTTCATTGGTACCTGCCTCTTCTTTATCTCCCGTTTCAATGGTTAGATGCAACAATGCCTTTAAATAATTCTCTTCAGTAAACGATAACATGCAGCGAAAGTAAAAAAAATATGAAATTTATTTTGTTAGAGTAGGCTAACATTTGTATGTTTACTTCCCAAACAAATTAATTAAAGCATGAAATCACTCTTACATAAAATTATCACTGTAGCTCTTTTAAGCATTTTCGCTACAACAGTTTCAGCACAAACAGCTTCAGTTTCCGGAAAAGTAATCTCAAATGGTAAACCCCTTGAATTGGCAACTGTAAAGCTTTCCAACACTTTAGGAACAATAACTGACAGCAGTGGATTTTTTTCAATACAAAATGTCGCCGGGGGCAGGTACACTATTGACGTTTCAAGTGTAGGGTACAGAAAAGTGTCAAAACAAATTACACTAAAAGAAAATGAAAATGGAACGGTAAATTTAGAGCTATCTCCCTTACAAAATCAGTTAGATGATGTTGTGGTGGTAACCGGTACGTTAAAAGAGGTAAAGCGAATGGAAAGCCCTGTACCGGTAGAAGTTTATACCCCTCAGTTTTTCAGAAAAAACCCTACTCCCAATATTTTTGATGCACTACAAAATGTAAATGGTGTTCGTCCCCAGCTTAATTGTAATGTGTGCAATACCGGTGATATTCACATCAACGGATTAGAAGGTCCTTATACTATGGTTTTGATCGATGGCATGCCAATCGTAAGTAGCTTATCTACCGTTTATGGTTTATCTGGTATTCCCAATAGCCTTGTGGAGCGGATTGAAAT